>JACRAM010000091.1 GCA_016213405.1 Bacteroidota bacterium | reverse complement strand
TTTGCAAAAGAAGGTTACTACAGTTTATCGGCAAACTACAAACGATTAAAACTTTATGAAACCGCTGTATGCGTCTAAGCATGTACAGTGGTGTGAGAGGTGGCGAAGTTACTTTGTACCTTCGCTTCCTACTTTAATTTGATATATGAGAATCTTTGACCTCTTCACCAGAAAAAAACTCGATAGCGGATTACTTCGCACGAGGGAAGGATTTCTTTCGCGCCTTGGAAAAGCAATTACAGGCAAAACCATTATAGATGAAGAGGTGCTGGATAAGATAGAAGAAACATTGATTGCTGCGGATGTCGGAACAGAAACTTCTCTTAAAATAATTTCAAACATTCAGAAAAGCATTGAGAAGGAAAAGAAAATTGGAACTGGTGGATTAAATGAAATCCTGAAAGAAGAAATTTCTTCTTTGTTGATAGATAATTCATTTACAGATTTTGCAAGTATTGTTAAGAAGCCATATATTATTTTAGTAGTTGGTGTGAATGGAGTAGGCAAGACCACTACCATAGGCAAACTCGCTCATATCTTTAAGAAAGCAGGAAAAAATGTTCTGTTTGGTGCAGCAGATACTTTTCGCGCAGCTGCAGTTGAACAGTTAGGAATCTGGGCGAAACGTTCTGGTGCGCAAATCATTTCTCAAGGTGCGAATGCCGATCCTGCCGCTGTTGCGTTTGATACGGTGAATTCTGCTATTGCAAAAAAAATGGATGTAGCAATAATTGATACAGCAGGAAGATTACACAACAAAACAAATTTGATGAACGAACTTTCTAAGATAAAACGTGTGATTCAAAAAGTAATTCCTGATGCTCCCCATGAAGTGCTTTTAGTGTTAGATGCTTCCACCGGGCAAAATGCAATCGAACAATGCAAGCAATTCACCGAAGTCACTAATGTCACTGCGCTTGCTCTTACCAAACTTGATGGCACAGCGAAAGGAGGAGTAGTCATCGGCATCTCTGACCGATTCAAAATTCCTGTGAAGTATATCGGAGTAGGTGAGGGGATTGATGATTTGCAGCTCTTCGATAAAAAGGAGTTTGCAGATTCGCTCTTTAATACAAAGGCGGAATAATTTCTACTTTATCGCAATCACCGAAATTTCCACATTAACTTTTTTGGGGAGAGCAGAAACCTGGACCGTTTCTCTTGCAGGAGGATTTTCTTTAAAATATTTTCCGTACACTTCGTTCATTCTTGAAAAATTATTCATATCAGAGAGATAAATGGTTGCTTTTACCACATCGCTCATTTTCATTCCGGCTTCTTCTACAATTGCTTTAATGTTTTCCATCACTTGTTTTGTTTCGTTTTCAATGCTGGAAGTATCTAATTCTCCTGTAGAAGGAACGAATGCTACTTGCCCGGATACAAATAATGCGTTGCCGCGCATCACCGCCTGAGAATAAGGTCCGATTGGTTTTGGAGATTTATCTGTGTAAATGATTGTTGAATTTTCCATGATTTTATGTTTTGAAAAATAAAAATAAAATGATAGTCCAATGATAGCGAAACATGCAGTAGCAATGAGAACCTGTTTCATGTTGCAAACCTATCAAATCTTATCTGACGGAAACATTTTCCTTAAAAGAGTTTGACTGCTTTTTGTGAAAACACCACGATTCACATCTCGTATATCTTCTATGGAATAAAAAGCATCAGGATTATGCTGCTGAATGATTTTAATAATCGGTTCTATGTTTTTCCGCTTAACAACTGTTAAAATAACTTTCACCGGACCTTTTGCTCCCTGTGCATTTATCACAGTAGTTCCGTGATTGGCGATTTGCAACTGAGTGATAAGTGCAGAACATTCCTGATTGGTAATGATGCGGATGATTTGCAGTCCGAGCGCAATGCGTTCTTCAATAAGCAAACCGATATAATTTCCCATTGCAAATCCGCCTGCCCATGCAATGTAGCAAGCAAAATTATTTGCCTGTTTCATCACCTGGCTCACCACCACTATCCAAATAAGCACTTCAAAGAACCCGAGAATGGGGGTGATGCTTTTCTGTCCGCGCGTGGTGAGTACATGCCTGATTGTTCCGAGTGTGACATCTCCGATGCGCGAAACAAAAATTATCAGCGGAAGGATAAGCCAGTTGTAATAATCAAAATCAACGCTCACAAATTATCTGTTCAGAATTATTTTTTTAGTCAGTACGCCTTCTTCAGTTTTTAGTTGAAGGAAATAAATGCCGTTGAGCACTTCGCTTAAATCAATTTGCGGATGTGCGGATGTGCAGATATGCTGATAAATACATTCTCCATACACATTATATATTTTCATCTGCACATTTTCATATCTACTCATCTGCACATTAAACACTCCGCTTGACGGATTCGGAGAAATGTAAATATCCTGATTGCTGATTTCATGTATTCCAATTGCAAAGCCAACATAAATTGAATCGCAAACAACGCAGCTATCAGAATCGCTGACACAAACAGGATAGGTTCCCGGAACAAGACCTGTTGCGGTTTGTGTGGTTTGACCGTTGTTCCATAAATATGTGAAAGGAGAAGTTCCTCCTGAAATATTTGCTGTTGCATCTCCATTCGGACAAGTGGGGCAGGTGGCAGGAGTGGCTGTCAGGCTGATGATAGGAGGCAATGGTCCATTAACAGTTGCTCCGTCCATATAAGTACATCCTTTTGAATCGGTAACAACTACGGTATAAAATCCCGGACACAATAAATTGCAAGTGTCACTTGGGCAAGGAATTAAAGGCCAATTGTAAGTATAAGGCGGAGTGCCTCCTGAAGCCGAAACGCTTACTTCACCATCGCAAATACATCCGGTAGAATTCGGAACAGATGATACGGTGACAGTCAAAGCAGTGGGCTCAGTCACAACAGAATCTTTTATTGTTGAACATCCTTTTGAATCAGTTATTGTAACGGTGTATCCGCCCGCGCAAAGGTTGGAAATCGCTGAAGTTGAACCCGAACTTGGCGCCCACGAATAGGTATAAGGCGGAGTTGCTCCTGAAACCGTAACAGTAATTTTTCCATTGCAGAGTGAATAGCACGATGCATTTGTAACGGTTGTTATATTTCCTGCAAGTGCGGTTGGCTGAGTAACTGTAACGGTTGTTGTTTTAGTACAGCCCACACCATCTGTAACGGTAACAGTGTATCCTCCTGCAGAAAGTCCGGTGGCATCTTCAACCGTTGAGGCGTTTGACCATAAATAGGTGAGTGGATTTGTTGCACCTGTCACCGTAAGATTTACAGAACCATTGCTTCCCGCATTGCAGGAAGGCGCTGTAGGGGTTACGGTAAGAGTAACACCACATAAATCATATTGGTAGAAAGTGTTGGTGTAAGACCCGCCCGCATATCCTGTTCCCAGGTAACCATAGTTTCCCACAGCAAAAGCTGCAGCATTTGTTCGTTGTGTGCCAATGAATGTGGCAATGGCTGTCCATGCATTTCCAACCGGATCGTATTTATAAAAATCAGTGTATTGAGTTGAGAAGGTATTTATACTACCTGTTCCTGCATAGCCGTAATTGCCAATTACAAAAGCGCCTGCACCTTCGCGCGCAGTTCCGGCAAAGTTGGCTTTTGCTGCCCATGTGTTGGTTGCAGGATTATATTGATAGAAGGTATTGTAAAACGTTGTGCCGGCAAAATTTCTTCCGGTGCCCATATATCCTTTTCCGCTCACAGCAAAGGCAAAGCAATCACCACGAGTGCTTCCGCCAAAATTTGCCCGGGCAGTCCAGGTATCGGTAATCGAATTATATCTCCAGAAATCATTGTAAGCCACCGAGCCGTCCATTCCTGTTCCAACATATCCGCTGTCTGCTATAGAAAACCCCGCGGCATAATATCTTCCGCTGCCGCCAAAGTTAGCGATAGGAGCCCATGAGTTGCCGGCAACATCATATTTCCAGAAATCTTTTTTGTAAGCGCCATCGAATCCTGTTCCGATGTATCCGAAATTTCCAATAGCAAACCCTGTTGCTGCTCTGCGGGCAGTTCCTCCAAAATCCGCCATCTGCGACCATGAATTTGCCACAGGATCATATCTCCAGAAATCTTTTTGATTGGTGCCTGCATATCCGGTGCCTATGTAACCGTAGCTTCCGATGGAAAAGCCAACGGCATTGCTTCTGCCAGTTCCTCCAAAATTAGCTTTTGCGCTCCATGAGCCAATTTGGGCGAAAAGAATGTAAGATGTAAAAATGCAGGTGGCAAATGTGAGTAATAGTTTTTTCATAAAAGATTGATTTTGTTGCTGTTTTGATGGTTTTCTTCGCTGTAAGCTTACATTGTTGCGTTGTAAGCTTACATTGTTGCGTTGCGTGCTTACACTGTCTCGTTGCGTGCTTACACTGTCTCGTTGTAAGCTTACATTGTCGCGTTGCATGCTTACACTGTCTCGTTGTAAGCTTACATTGTCGCGTTGCGTGCTTACACTGTTTCGTTGTAAGCTTACATTGCCACGTTGCATGCTTACATTGTTTCGTTGCGTGATTACAACCTCTCGCTGCTTGCTTACATTATAGTGTTGCATGCTTGGGATGCTTCGGTTCATGGATGAGATGTGACAATTCATTCTTGGTTTGTTTCTGTTATCAGTAGTTATTTAATAATGAGTAGTTTTCTTGTTTGAGTAGCTTCTCCTGCTTTCATCACGCAAAAATAAACTCCGCTGGGCTGAGAAGACAAATCAATTTGCAGATGTGAAGATGTGCGGATATGCGGATGTGCGGATTCAAATACTTTTTCACCATGTGAATTGAAAACTTCAATGCCTTTCATCTGCACATTTTCTAATCCGCTCATCTGCACATTAAACACTCCGCTGTTCGGATTAGGATAAACCTGAAACCCGAAATTTGCAATCGGAAACCCGGTTGATGTAACCACATCATTTATGCTGGTGATGTTGGTGGTGAATACTCCGCGCGAGTGGGTTGCCACTGCCACTAATCCGTCTGAGGTTCTTGTATCAATCATATCGCAAATAGAATTTCCGATGGTGGTTGCTCCCTGAAGCGCCCATACAGTAGACGTTCCGGTGAGCGTATCGGTTGCATACACCCCGGTGCTTGTTGCAACAAGATATACAGTTCCGTCAGAAACGGGCAAAATAGTTGCCCATCTGACAGAAGGACCTGTTCCATTACCCGGCTCAAGGTTGCCGCCCACTTTTGACCATGTGGGCACGGTGGAATCGGCATTGGTGGAGTAGAAGAGACTGTAAACGCTGTAATTGGAAAATGCCACTATCACATTGCCTGCATCATTCGGGTCAATGGCGATGCAGGATACGTTGCCGGCAGGAAACAGGTTGGGTGAAACGGTTCCGGTAATATCGGTGGCGATGGGCGTTCCAACATTTGCGTTGTCAATTCTGTACACGCGCTTGTTGCTTGTTCCGTAATACAAAATGTTTGCAGGATTTTTTGAAACTGCAAGCGCGGTGATCTTCGCATTTGCTGTAGGAACCGTATCGGGAAACATGAGCCATCCCTGACTGATGCTGTCCCAGTTTCCGTTCAGAGGAATAAAATTCAAACTGTCATTCCTCCAGAGATTTTTTCCTCCTGCCAGATACATCCTGTTATTATTGTTCGGGTCGAGAGTATAAGGATTGATAAACTGATAACCTTTTCCTCCAATGGGATCAATTCTTCTTCGCGCGAGCACATTACCTGCCGCATCCAGCTGCATCTTCTGCATCTTTCCGTTCTGAATGGAAAAATAATAATTGTTCTTTCCGTTGTCAATGGCGCAGTAAGAACCATCTCCGAAAAATTCGCTTACCCAGGGTGACTGCGGATTTTGTGAATTCACGAACCAGCTGTTATTATCCTGCAATCCTCCAATAATTGTGCTGTCGTTGGGTGTCGCGTGGTCGAGCGCCACAGTGTAAAACATGGAAGTGAGATAGCCGTTGTTCAGTTTAGTCCAGGCAACGGTATCTGCCATAAAGTTGGTGGTTTTGTAAATTCCTCCGTCATTGGAACTGTACATACTATTGTTTGTGTTATCGAAAACCACTTCATGCTGGTCGGGGTGATGATTCAGGTATGTATCTATAGTTAAAGGAATGGAAGAACCCTTTTTATATCCTCCGATGAAATGAGTGCTGTCAGGAGAAAAGAATCCGTCATCCGAACGATAGAGATTTGTTCCTCCAAGAAAAACTACTGCTGTATCAGTGGGATGAAATTTCACAAGCATATCGTATCCGCCCTGCACGTGCTGCTTGTCATGTGGTCCGCCTGTGGTGGGAAGATTTGCAGAAAGGTCATACCATTTTGGACTTGTTGAGTTGTAATGATATTTCCACAAGCTGTTCCATTCCACCTGCCCGAGAAAATTTGTATCAGCTGTTCCGAATCCTGTTGTTGTTCCCGCCCAGAAATAAACCTGGTTTCCATCCGAAGGAGAAATTCCTATTTTGATTCTTCCGTAGGTGGTTGGAAATCCAACAGGAGTAATGCTTGTCCATGTAACGCCATCGGGCGAACGCCAGATTCCTTTTTGTGCTCCGCCATCGCTGCTGAGCGTGGCATAAATGACTCCCGAATCTGATACTGCTACATCGGTGAAATAAGAATAAGGCGCTGAAATGCCGGTGCCTCTCGCCAATGTCCATGACGTTCCGCCATTGATGCTTTTGTAAACAGCGTTGTAAACTGCTGCATACACTGTTCCGTTTGCAGATGTGTCGGCAGGATTAGTTGCAACGTTCCATATAAGATCCCACACATTGTCAAAAGATTGCGGAGTTCCTGAAACAGTTGATGGAAGAGAATTCCATGTTGTTCCTCCATCAGTTGATTTGTACATTCCGTTGCCAAGATAATAAGCGCCCGATGCTCCTGCCGATTGTCCGTAACCTTCGCCTGTGCCGATGTACCATGTATTTGTTTTTCCTGCGCGTGTATCCTGCGCAATGCACGAAACGCTTTGATGAACAGCGCTCCAGTTTTGCGACCATGAAGTTCCTCCGTTGGCGGATGACCACATTCCTCCGGAAGTAGAGCCGGCTAAAAGTTTTTGAGAGTTGGTAACATCAATTGCAAAAGCGCGTGTTCTTCCTCCAACATTCCAGGGTCCGCGTGATTGCCAGTTGAGGGAAGATAAATTCTGTACTCCTTTAGAAGAGGGTGAAACATATCCGGGCAGTGTAGCAGCATATTCTAATTCTAACCTTCGGATGTTAGAAGGAATTTTTCCTGTTTCAGGATCGCGGAGGCGCTGGAGTTCGTATTGAAGAAGTCCGTCATCGGCATCATTTCCTTCTGAAAGGGTTTGAGTCTTTTCTCCGCCAACAATTGGTGGAGCTTGGCGGGGACTTTGTGTTGAAATAAATGCAACTAATCCCACTGAAAAAATCACAGCAGGAATAAATGAGTAAAGTTGTTTCATGTATTGGTGATTTTAAGGAGAACCAAAAGTAAGAATATTGGCGAGGGAGAGGGAAGTAATTCAAAGTTCAAAGCACCAAGTATCAAATACCAAGTTCCAAGGGAACAGCCGAAGAAAATGCAATGGCTGTTTCTTTGGGCTTGGTATTTGGGACTTAATACTTGGAATTTATTTTATCAGCACTCCATACACCACCGGATAAATCAAATTTTCCCAAACAGCATATTCTTTTGCAGAAGGGTGAAGGTTGTCTTTGGAAATTAATTCAGGATTGTCTTTCATTTTCTGAGAGACAGAAAAAATATCCACGCACTTCAGATTTCTCTTTTCAGCTTCATCCGAAATAATTTTATTAAAAGCAGCAAGTCCTTCGCTGATATTTCTCCCGTTGGAATATTTTGGTCCGTCTGGCGTAACGCTGAAATCAGGAATGGTAATCAGCACGAATTTATTTCCTGTTTTTTTCTGTACATGCTCTATGATTTGAATAAGGTTCTTCTGAAAGGTTTCTTCACTCACGCCCTGCACCCAGTCATTCACGCCAATGAGAAGCGTTGCAAAGGTGGGAGCGGAAGAATCAAAAACAGGAAGTTCGTTGTCAATTAAATCTTCCGTAGTCCATCCTGTGCGTGATGGGTTTGCGATGAGTTCAATGAAAACTTCGTTCTCATTTAAACGCTTGGTTAGAATCACGGGCCAGGATTCTTCCCAACTTGCACCTTCGCAAATCGTGTAAGAATCTCCGAGGGCTACGTAGCGGATTTTGTTATCCATTTTAGGAGTGAATGAACAGGCGAAAATAAAGAATAGCAATTGTATCAGAAAATATTTTGCTGACATATTGCGAACATACAGACAAAATCAGCGCTATTACTTTCGGTGTTTAAGCAATGAAATAGTGAAGTTCAGAATCTAAAAAAAACCTTAATTTTGAATTGCTGACATATTCCCAATATGCGTATCCAGCCCAATAAATTATATGAATGATAAGTATTACATAAGGGGATTTGATGGACTAAGATGCATTTCCATTCTGTTTGTATTAAATGAGCATCTCAAAGGTGGGAATTTTCTTAAAACCTTATTTGGCAATGATTTTGGAGGAAGGTTATTTAGTATTACTTCAGGAGGCATGGGCGTAGGTATTTTTTTTGTGTTAAGTGGATACTTAATCACTACTTTATTATTGAAAGAAAAAATCGAATTTGGGAAAATAAATTATAAAAAGTTTATTATTCGTAGATTCTTTAGATTATTTCCTGCTTTTTCATTTTACATGCTCATTACTTTTGTTGTTTTCATAATTGAAGGTAGAATAAGTAAACATTTTATTACGGGATGGTTGATTGCATTTTTTTATCTATATAATTTTGTACCCTATGGTAAATTGAGATTTGTAGAAATAGGTCATACATGGTCGTTGGCAGTTGAAGAACAATATTATTTAGTTTGGCCTTTGCTGATGCATTTTTTTAAGAAGAATTGGATTTTTATTTTAATATTATTTTCAATTGTATTTACCCAGATATTTAAATGGTGGTATGACACTCTTCCCATCTCTACCATTTACCAATCTTATCGGCTTACAATACCAGGAATTTATCCGATATTAATTGGCTGTTTGGTTGCTGTGATGTCATTATTTTCTAAGATTTATAAATCAAATATTTTACTTCCTGTCAGCGTTGCAATGTATTTTTCACCCTTGTTTCCTCTATATCAATACTTCCATTTTATTCCTTATTTTTCATATGTAATTTATTATTTGCCAATGATGGGCGTAGGAATTTTTATTTACTGGCTTGTCAATAATAATTCGCATGTTTTGATAAATATTTTTGAATTTTCTATTTTAAAGTTCATTGGAAAACTCTCTTACAGTATTTATTTATGGCAAGAAATCTTCCTGATGGGAGCTGTTCATGGAAAGGAATCGTGGATGCAGAAATTTCCACAAAATATTTTATGTACTTTTATAATGGCATCTTTTTCATATTTTGTTATTGAAAAGAGATTTTTGAAAATGAAAAATAAATATAGATTAGTGAAAAATCTACATGATTAATTTCTTAATGGATGAATTTTTATAAACTACATAATTCTTTTTTTAGTATTTTATCTGTATCCGAAATGCTCCTGACAAATTCAAAAAAACTTTACATAAAATAGTTCAATCATGGTAAATGAGTTTATTAAATTTTCAGCAGAAGGTTCTGTCGGGAAAATAATTCTGAACAAAACGGATACGCTGAACAGTTTCAACCGCGAGATGGCAAAGCAAATGCAAAACGCATTGGATGTGTGTGCGTCCGATAAAAACATCCGCGCGGTGTATATAACTGGAGAAGGGCGCGCCTTCTGCGCTGGTCAGGATTTGAGCGAAGCGATTTCTCCGGGAGCAAATATAGCCGAGATTGTCCGCGAAACTTACAATCCAATCATTCAGAAAATACGAAACATTGAAAAACCTGTTGTCTGTGCTGTGAATGGACCTGCTGTTGGAGCCGGAGCAAGCATTGCGCTTGCATGCGATGTGGTGATTGCGGCTGCATCGGCAAGTTTTACGCAGGCATTTTCTAAAATCGGTCTTATTCCCGACAGCGGAGGAACTTTTTTTCTTCCCCGCTTAATTGGATTCGGAAAAGCCTCGGCACTGATGATGCTGGGTGATAAAATTTCTGCTGCCGATGCGGAAAAAATGGGAATGATTTATAAAGTTGTTGATGATGCTGCGTTTCATGCGGACGCATTTGCCGTAGCTAAAACACTTTCTGAAATGCCTACGAAAGGAATCTGGCTTACCAAACGATTGCTGAATCAATCTATGTACAATACGCTTGACAAACAACTTGAAGCGGAAGGAACAGTGCAGGCGAGTGCCGCAAGCACGTATGATTTCAGCGAAGGAGTGAAAGCGTTTCTTGAAAAAAGGAAACCTGTTTTTAAAGGAGAATAAATTTTAGTACGAGTGCGAAATTTTTATCAGAACGATAATTGCTCCGAAAATCAGCAGTACGCTGATTAACACCACCCATACATTTTTATAAAACATTTTATTGATTCTGGCATCTGACCTGTATGCCCAAATCATTGTGATGATAAATGAAATCAGAAAAACAAGCGCGACTATTTTTTGTCCTTTTGAAAGCGGCATGTTGCAAAAATAAAAAACCCCGAAGAGTATTCGGGGTTTTCTGTTAGCTGTGATTATTAATAAATTATTTTCCTGGTTATTGTGCCTTCTTCGGTTATGATTTTTATGAAGTAAACAGAATTTGTTTTTGCAAGCGGCAACGTAATGTCATTTTGAGAAACAATCTCATTTGAGTTGAAAAGAGTTTGCCCTAAAAGATTGTATGCGGAAATGTTTGCTTTTGTTAGTTTATCGAAATAGAAAGAAATATTTACTCCCGCATCGTTCGGTGATATGCGAAAATCAGGAGAAGCTTTTTTTGCATCATCATAGCAACCGGAAGTAGTTTTTTTGCAGTGTAAAATAAATTTTCTTTCACTGTCGGCATCGCCATGTGAAGTGAAGTGATAAGTGTAATCTCCTTTTAGCGGAATAACAGTATTCATTCCGATTTCCTGAAGTGATAAGCAAGGGTATGCAGAAATGAGATTTACATTTTTGAAATCAATCATGTAATCGCCAGGAACGCTAACATTTGCAATGATGGTGATGTCCTGTGATTGTTTGTCTAAAGGAAAAGCTGAAACGGTTAATTTGTGATTGTCAGCAGACATTGGGGTTAAACTTGGAGATTTTTTCTCTCTGCTGGGTAAAAAGGTAACATCTCCGAAACCATCATGATATTCTGATGCGCCATCCATAAAGCAAATCATAGACTCGTGTGCATTGGGCATGAAGTCAGAATGAATTTTCATTCTCAGAATATTTACTTCAGGCATATGTTGTTGTTTCACTAATTCAAGCGCACTGGCAACTTTTCGATTTTCGTTAAATGTAAACGTAGAAGTTGCCGTCAGATTTTCAACCCAGAAGCCCTGATAAGCTGGAATTACTCCTGCTGAGGCAGCTAATTTTCCTGTACCGGTTCCGCTTGAGCCATTCCATATTGAATAGGTGCCGCTCACTTCATCATAAACCTGAAACCAATTCTGCACATTGGCATTATCACCATACATGGTTGTCCAGCTAACCGGTGACATATAAGGATTTCCTAACAAAGCAGTTTCTGCCGCAGCATCTCCAATTGTAATTATTTTTGAACCTACATTGGGTGTGCCTATTGTTCTGGTGGTTCCGGTAGGAACAAATGTGGTGGTGGTGGATGCAAGCCACATTTCAAATCCTCTTCCGACAGTAAGCGGTTCACTGCAACTGGTAACAGTTGCCCAGGAACCGGCACCTGTTACATCCCAGTAATAAACTGAATTCCATCCGCCTGATAATCCATCCGGACAACCAGCAGCAAGACTCATATATAATGTGCTGTCCCATGAACTGATATCTGCTCCGTTAATAGGAGAAGAAATATCCTGCCACCCGGTATCGCTTGAGGCAATGTAGCGTTCCAAAAACCATTTTGTTCCTGTAATGTTTCCTCCAGTGCAATCGCCAATTCTGCCGGTTGTGCCGGCAACTGATGTGACATTAATTTTAGAAGCGCCTGTTGCAAATGTTCCGGCAGTAACATTAATGGTTCCGGCAATGGTCATCGGCTGGGTGGTTGTTACTCCCGATGCGTTGCTCATGGTAATGCTTGCTCCTGAAGGGCAGGTAATGCTGCCGGTGCCTCCTGTTATTGACTGGGGGGCTGCTCCATTATATGTAAGGGTTGAACTCTCTGTAAAAACTCCTGAAGTAAGCGTATTTGTTCCGCTTACGGTTATTGGTCTGCTGCATGAAACACCTGAAGCATTATTGATGGTTAAATTGGCAAAACTGATGTTGGCAACAGTTCCGCTGATTGTTTGCGCTCCGCTGCTGCCATCAAAGGTGCAGGTTGCGGTGTTGGATGAAACGGTAGAGTTTTGTGTCCAATTACCTCCAATAGTCATATTCAATCCATTTACATTCAGACCTCCGGTGCTGCAAGTTAAATTTCCGTCAACATCTAAATTACTGCCCAGTTTTTTTGGAGCTCCTCCTGAAAGAACCAAGGTGTTAAAACGCCCTCCTAATGGTCTTTTTCCATCGGTAGATGTTACGGTGCAGGTTCCTGCAGTGGTGGTCATGGTCACTGTATTGGTGCTTGCGGTTGCATCCACTGTTCCACTTCCTGAAAGTGTGTTTCTGATAGAAAGAGTGGAACCTGCTGCGTTTATCCATTTGCCACTAGGTCCAACAACACTCAACGTATTATTTGAAAGAGTAACCTTTCCATTATTTGTTACAGTAACGGTATTAACAACAGTGATAGCATCAGTTTTTGAGATAGTTACATTTGCAGAAATAGTGGTGTTGGATTCTATTTGCCATCCACCGGAAGCGCCATAACTGCCCGCACCGCTTATTGTTTTTGGTGCATACGTTCTGAAATAAAGTGATTGAGCTCCACTGCTTGCAAAAGTTCCGCTATTGCTGAATGTGGTTCCATTTATTACAAAGGTTCCTGCCCTTGTTAGCTGACCGCCAAGGTTGATGGTAATATTTTTGCATTGTTGCGTTGAATTAGCCGGAGCTGTAACCGTATGCCCTGATAAAATAGTGATATCATCATCTGCATCCGGAACCCCATTGGCATCTGCTCCCGCTGTAAGTGTCCAGGTAGCAGCGGTGGTATAACTTCCGGTGGCTATTGATTGAAAAGTGCCCTGACTGTATGAGCAAATAAACAGAAAATTAATACAAGCAGTTAGGATGCCTGAGAGTAATAAGTTTTTCATAATGGTTTAATTGGTTTTTTGTCTGATACTCAATTTTTGTTCTAAAGGTTACATTTTGGCGGATAAACTTATTGACAGAGGGCTTTGGCAAAGATACTTTTTTCAGGGCTTACGCATCCCGACTTGTGGGGATAAAATCTGAATTTTTCAGTATAAAACCTATTTTTTTGCGTTTTTATGATACGCAGAGCCGTTTCACAGATACGCAGAGCCGTTTCACAGATACGCAGAGCCCTCTCACAGATACGCAGAGCCCTCTCACAAGTACGCAGACGCGTTTCATAGATACGCACACGCATTTTATAGATACGCACATGCGTTTCAAAATGAAAAAAACCCTTATGCGTATCTGTAAAACCGCTATGCCTCAAAAAAAAAACCTGCATACCATATTATTTTATACATTCACATCCCCATAAAATACTTACACATCACTCACTAATCAATCTACCATGGCTGAAAGCAACTTTGCAACAAAATTACAGGCGCTCAAGGATTTGAGAAACGCCTGCGCGCTGATGACAAAATATTCTCCCAAGCAGGAACTCATCCAAATCAAAGGAATGGACAAACGCATATCGGCATTGGATAAACTTGCGCTTGAAATGAACCCGCTTATCACCCTGCTCAAAGACCAGCGCGATGAGCGCGAACTGAAAGTGCACGGGCAAATAGAAGATGATGCCTTTGAAGGAATCATCCGCAGAAGCCGCCAGGTTGCTTTGTATGTGGATGGCATGGGCGAGCCCTTTGAATCAGAAGCCGCACAGATTAGAAAATTGGTGGAGAAAATGAAGCCGAGCAAAACACGCAGAAAACCTACCTCGCCCGAAGATAAAACCCGAAGCACATCGGAGCAAAGTTTTGCTTCCATCACCGCTCATGCCGATGAAATTTTATCCATCATAAAAGCCATGGATGCTGATTACGCTCCTGCCGATGAAACCATTTCACTGAAAAATTATGACGAACTGACTGCGAAGATAAAAGAGCTGACTAAAAATGTGAGTGAAACCGAAAAAAAACTCAAACCCAAAGAAAAAGAACGCGAAAAATTAACCAACCGCAAGAGCGATGGCATACGCAAAATAGTGAGCGAAACAAAAAAATATGTGCGCGGAAATTATGGCAGCAGTTCGGATGAATGGAATTCCATACGGCTCATCAAGGTGTGAGAAAGTGAGAAGGTAAGAAAGTAAGGAAGTAAGAAAGTGAGAATGAATTTTACTCTCTCACACTCTCACCTTCTTACACTCACACACACTCTCTTGCTTCTTCTTCGCCACAGAGAGTGAAACCGCCAAAGCGTTTTATTTTTATCTTTGTTAGAATTTTGAACGCACGCTATGGCTTCCAAAACCAACACCATTATTGATATTAATGATATTAAGAAGATTGCGCAAATCTTCATTGATAACCTGCTGATTATTATTTCTTTTCTTGCTATCTCCATCATTGCCGCCTATTTTTACTCCTATAAACTTCCTAAAATTTATGCCGCTAAAACCCAGCTGCTGTTAAAATCTCAGGAAACATATTCTTATCAGGAAGGGTTATATAATGGATTGGGGATGTACACCGGGTTTGAAAAAATGTCAAATGAAAGAAACGTGCTCACTTCAACCGATATTATAGCACAAACCATATCAAAATTAACCATGGATGTTTCTTACTTTATTGTAGGAAGAATTCAAACAAAGGAAGTGTATGCAGGCATGCCGTTTAAAGTTGAAGCTAAAATCTTTTCCGATAAATTTTACGAATTTCCCTTTACAATAAAAATGATTGATACGGAGAATTATGAAATTTCATATGATGAAAACGGAATCCAAACAGTCATAAAAAATAAATTTGGCGAGCCGTTAATCAAGAATGACTATTATTTATTAATCAAAAAATCAGCAGTAGTAACCAACACAAGCATTTCTTCTTTTCGTGAAATCACCTATCAGTTTGTTGTTCACGACAGCAATAATCTCATTTACACGTATAAAAACTCACTGGAAGTGGAAAACATTGAATGGACAGCCATACTCGAAGTTACATTGGAAAATGAAAGCCCTGAACGAGCCATTACTTTTCTTGACACCCTGTCAAAAGTGTACATTCAAAACTCGCTTAAAACAAAAGTCAGAGTTAATGAAAATACAATACGAGATATAGACAGGCAGTTAAGCCAGATAATATTTATACTTGATTCAATCGAGAATATGATGGAAGATTACAAAGAATCAAAATCAATTCTTAACCTTACCAAAGAAGAATCAACGTATTATGAAAACCTGACCAAATTTGAAATTTCAAAACGAGGATTGGAGATGCAACTGAAAACAATTGCGTATCTGAAAAACTATATCACTTCAAATATGAATAAGGAGCTGCTTCCTCCCGCCTTATACATTGAAGCCACTGATGCTTACCTGAATAAGGCAATTGCAGAGTTATATAATTATCAGGTGCAGATAAACAGTTCTTTGTTTACCACCACAGAAAAAAGCACCGGAGTAAAAGAACTGGAATATAAAATTGAATTGCTTCGAAATGATATTCTGAAATACCTTGTTAATTCCGAAAAAGCGGCAAATGAAAAAATTGAATCAGTTGATGGCGAAATTGCTTATTACGAAGGAATGCTCAAAGGAGTTCCGCGCAATCAACGCCAGATATTAAACATTGACCGAAAACTTCAGGTGAATGAAAAAATGTATTTATACCTGTTGGAAAAGAGGGCAGAGACAGTCATTGCGCGTTCAGGAATAATTTCAGAGACCTCTGTGATTGAATCGGCTCATTCTATAGGAATTGTAAAACCAGATTTGAAAAAGATATATTATTCTTTTATGAGCGCGGGACTTTTACTAGCATTGGTCATTGCATTAATCAGGTCGTTCTTCTTCGTGAAAATTGAAAGTGCCGATGAGTTAAGAGAGCGAACCACCCTTGCCGTATTAGGAGAGGTTTTTCATTCAAAAGAAACAAAGGGTTCGTATTTAGTTGTTGATGCACAGCCGAGGTCGTTCATTACAGAATCTTTCCGCTCCATCAGGACCAACCTTGAATATCTGGTGCCTGATGCAAAATGCAAAACGATTTTGATTACTTCCAACCGCCCTAATGTTGGAAAAACCTTTTGTTCGGTCAATCTTGGCGCTATTCTGGCAAAGGGTGGAAAAAAGGTTTTGCTGATAGAACTGGATTTACATAAACCAAAAATCCATTCTGCATTTAATCTTTCATCAGAATATGGCATGAGTACATTGTTAATCGGAAAACATCCTCCAACAGACGCCATTTTAAAATCATCAATAGAAAATCTCGATATTGTTCTGTCAGGTCCAACTCCACCCAATGCCTCGGAACTAATACTAAGCAGCCATCTTGCCTCTTTTATGGAGTACGCAAAAGCAAATTATAATTACGTTATTATTGATACCCCGCCCATGGGAATTATTTCGGATGCTTTGTTGGTTATGAAATATTCAAATATTAATTTATTCGTTCTCAACACCAAGCTTGGACCGGAAGAAGGATTGAAATACGCTCATCATGTTATTGAAAATCATAAGGCTGTTGGTTTCAGTTTTGTACTGAATAATGTGCGGCAAAGGTTTTCAAGGTATTATTACAAGAGGTATAAATATGTTTACGGTTACAGTGCTCCTCAAGAAAGTTAATTCTATTTTTTCTTAAAATGTTTATGGTGGAAAAAGACGAGTGGACTCATATAATAAAATCAAAAAGCAGTTGGTTAAATATTAAATTAAGTCAGTTATGGTCTTTTCGCGATTTAATTTTTTTATTCGTAAAGCGGGATTTTACCGCCACATATAAGCAAACAATCTTAGGTCCGCTGTGGCATTTTTTGCAGCCGATCATAAGCTCATTCATCTTTACATTTGCATTTTCTTTTATTGCAAAGATTTCTACTGAAAACATTCCCCCCGTGCTTTTTTATTTATCCGGTATTGTGCCATGGAGTTATTTTGCTGAATGCACTACCCGCACTTCAAATACATTTGTGCAAAATGCCGGCATATTCGGCAAAGTTTTTTTTCCAAGAATGGTTGTTCCTGTTTCCTCTGTGCTTTCAAATCTTATCCGTTTTTCAGTTCAATTTTGTCTCTTTCTGATTTTCTTTTTCGTTTATTACTTGAAAGGGAATGTTGCTATTCATCCTAATTATTTCATTCTGCTATTCCCCGTACTTATTATTACTATGGCATTTCTTGGACTGGGAATAGGCATGATTGTTTCTTCGCTTACTATACGTTACCGTGATTTATCAAATCTCGTTGGATTTGGAGTGCAACTGCTTTTGTATTTATCTCCTGTGATTTTTCCTGTCTCCATCTGGCCTGAAAAAATTCGTTGGATAATTTTTGCCAATCCCATGACATCAATCATCGAAATCTTTCGCTATGGTTTTTTGGGTATCGGTTCATTTAATCTTACTTCTTTATTATACAGCATGTGCGTGGCAGTTGTACTTCTTTTAACAGGAATCATTATTTTCAACAGGGTAGAAAAAAACTTTATTGATACTATTTAAATAATAATGATATTAGTAACTGTTTAAATTTTATTTTGAAATGTTTTTATGAAGAAAGATGGAACACAGATGACGCAGATTTTACAGATAAGCGCAGATAAAATCCGTGAAAATCAGTTTAACCAGCGTCATCAGCGTTCTATTTTAGAAATTTAAACAGTTACTTATATAGGATTTAAAAAACAAATGAATACAGTCATTAAAGTAGAAAACATTTCCAAACAATATAAGCTCGGAACAATTGGAGCTGAAACCATTATACAGGACGTGAACAGATGGTGGCACCGTGTTCGGGGGAAAGCAGATACTTTTGTAAAAATTGGTCAGAAAGATTTTTCAGGCAATAATATAAACAATGAATATTTATGGGCGTTGAAGGATATCAGTTTTGACGTAAAGCAGGGAGAGGTACTTGGCATCATTGGAAAAAACGGAGCGGGAAAATCTACACTTCTCAAAATTCTTTCCCAAATTACAACTCCCACAACCGGAAACATAAAAATAAAAGGAAGAATAGCCAGTTTGCTTGAAGTTGGTACAGGATTTCATCCTGAGCTTACAGGAAGAGAAAATATTTTTTTGAATGGAGCCATACTTGGAATGACTAAATCTGAGATCAAAAAAAAGTTTGACGAAATGGTGGATTTTTCCGGAGTTGAAAAATATATTGACACGCCTGTTAAAAGATATTCTTCCGGAATGTATGTTCGGCTGGCATTCGCTGTTGCGGCTCATCTGGAACCTGAAATATTAATACTTGACGAAGTGCTGTCTGTTGGAGATGCTGAATTTCAAAAAAAATGTCTTGGAAAAATGAAAGACGTAAGTGGCGCAGGAAGAACGGTGCTTTTTGTGAGCCATAATATGGCTGCTATTTCTTCTCTTTGCAACAGATTGTTTATTTTGGAAAATGGACAAGCCGGGTATTTGGGTGATGTGGGAAAAGGCATAGATCATTATCTGGATTATGGGGATCATTCAAAAGGATATGCAGATTTACAAGACAAGAAATCAGAGATGTGGAAAGAAAATAAAAATTTTTCAAGATTGTTAAGCATTGAAACACTTGATAAGAATAATAAAAGGCAAAGCGCATTCAAAATGGGAAGCACATTAAAAATAATGGTGAAGTTTGAAATGACAAATCATCAAAAGAACATTGAGCTGGGAATTTTTATAAAAGGTGTAAGGCAGGAAGTACTTGGCATGCTGTCGAGTGCATCGGAAGGGTTTAATGATTTCAGTACTGGCATTCAGGAGATTGAGGTGGAGATTCCGGCATTGCTCCTTCTTCCGTCTGAATATACAATCGGTGTATGGATTGTACATCACAGAGAAGTTGATTGTGCCTGCGAAAATGCAATCGTTATAGATGTTGTTTCCGATAACCTTACAGGACATTTCGTAGATTATGACAGGTTTCGCGGATATGGAAATTTTATCAGAAGCAAATGGAGTACACAACTAACTGAAGCATTATGAAATTAAAAGGGAAAAAAATTTTAGTAACTGGGGCAGATGGATTTATTGGCTCTCATCTAGTAGAAACTTTGGTAAACATGGGTGGTGAAGTCAATGCTTTATCATTTTACAATTCTTTTAATCATTGGGGATGGTTGGAAGATGTTAATTGTAAAAATAAAATCAAAATTATTTCGGGAGATATCAGAGACCCGCATTTCTGTAATAAAATTTCAAAAGATGTTGATGTGATTTTTAATCTTGCCGCACTGATAGCAATACCTTATTCTTATACCGCTCCAGATAGTTATATTGATACAAATGTAAAAGGAACATTAAATATTTGCCATGCCGCATTTGAAAATGGCTGCAAACGAGTGATTCATTGCTCAACCAGCGAAGTATATGGCTCGGCTCAATATGTCCCAATTGACGAAAAACATATTTTACAACCACAATCCCCCTATAGTGCCAGTAAAATTGGCGGAGACGCGATAGCAATAAGTTTTTATTATTCTTTTGGATTGCCACTGACTATTGCAAGACCATTTAACACATACGGTCCAAGACAATCAGCAAGGGCAATAATCCCAACCATCATTACACAAATCGCCAGAGGATTTAAAAAAATAAAGATAGGTGATGCATCCCCGACCAGAGATTTTAATTATGTTACAGATACATGCAACGGATTAATTGCATTGGCTGAATGCGAGAAATCAATAGGTGAAACTGTTAATATCGGGTCCAATACTGAAATATCTATTGGCGATATTTTTTCAATGATTAAGCAATTAATGAAAAGTGATGTTGAATTAGTTAGAGAAGAAAAAAGAATTCGTCCTGCCAAATCTGAAGTAAAGAGATTAAAATGCAATAATGCCAAAATGAAAAAACTCACCGGATACAATCAAAAAGTCACATTTAAAGATGGATTGAACAAAACAATCGAATGGTTTATTAAACCTAAAAATCTTTCTAAGTATAAAGCAGACATTTACAATGTATAAAGATACCGTTGACTATATAAGAAACATATTTCACACAAAGGAAACAATTTCTCTTCACGCACCATTATTTATTGGGAATGAAAAAAAATACGTTAATGATTGCATTGATTCCACTTTTGTATCCTCAGCAGGAAAGTATGTAAATGAGTTTGAAAAAAATATCGCCACCTATACAGGTTCAAAATATGCTATTGCTACCGTAAACGGAACTGCTGCCTTACACATTGCTTTGCTTCTTGCCGGAGTAAAAAAAGAAGATGAGGTAATTACTCAAGCTCTTTCATTTGTGGCTACATCCAATGCCATAAATTATACCGGAGCCAATCCTGTTTTTCTCGATGTTGACAAAAGCACACTAGGGCTATCTCCTGATAAGTTGAATTTTTTTTTAGAAAGAAACACAGAAATTAAAAAAGATGGCTGCTATAATATTAAATCAGGCAAACGGATTTCCGCATGTGTTCCCATGCATACCTTTGGATTTCCTTGCAGGATACAAGAAATAATTGATGTTTGTGCTAAATATAATATACCTGTAGTAGAAGATGCGGCTGAATCAATCGGGAGTAGTTATAAAGGCAAACATACCGGAACATTTGGTTTACTCGGAACATTAAGTTTTAACGGGAATAAAATTATTACCTGTGGCGGTGGTGGTGCAATAATTACTGATAATGAGGCATTGGCAAAACTGGCAAAACATATCACAACCACAGCCAAGCAGCCACATGCATGGGAATATATTCATGATATGATTGGTTATAATTACCGTATGCCAAACATTAACGCTGCATTAGCATGTGCTCAGTTGGAACAGTTGAATTTCTTTATTGAAAAAAAAAGAGAATTGGCTAAGAAGTACAAATTATTTTTTGAAAAAACGAACATTAAATTTATTACAGAGCCAGAAAATTGCAAAGCAAACTATTGGCTGAATTGTATTTGTTTGGAGAGCAGAAAGGAACGCGATGATTTTTTGAAGTATTCAAATGAAAACGGTGTGATGACCCGCCCTGTATGGAAACTTACGAACAAACTTACTATGTATCAAAGTTGTCAAACCGATTCTTTAGAAAACAGCCAATGGATTGAAGATAGAATTGTTAATTTGCCAAGTAGTATGATTTTATGAAGAGAAAAGATATAATATTAATTGGTGGAGGTGGGCATTGTTGTTCATGTATAGATGTTATTGAACAGGAAGGGAAATACAATATTGCCGGTATTGTTGATACTCAAAGTAAAATCGGAGAATCAGTATTAGGGCATAAAATAATTGCTGGCGATAAAGATTTGCCAAAATTAGTTAAGGAACATTCGATTTTTTTTATCACCATAGGGCAAATAGGAAAACCTGAAGCAAGAAAAAAAGTATTCCATGCTCTTAACGGTTTGGATGTTTTTTTGCCCACCATTATTTCTCCCATCGCTTACGTTTCGAAACATGCTAAGGTTGGCAGAGGAACTATTATAATGCATCATGCAATTATTAATGCTGGCGTATTAATCGGACATAATTGTATTATTAACACCAAAGCTCTTGTTGAGCACGATGCCATAGTTGGTGACTTTTGCCATATTTCAACAAATGCCACTATTAATGGCGGAGTAAAAGTAGAGAACGATACTTTTATTGGAAGTGGCGCTGTAACCAAAGAAAATGTGGTGATCAGAGAAGGTAGTTTTATAAAAGCTAACAGTATTGTAAAATAAGTTGAACCTCCTTTGAAGAAGCATAATACCTTGTTGGCGGGAGTAGTTTATAAAGGTGCAGAACCTTTTTTGCCTATGTATTTTGATTCAATAAAAAAACAATCAGATAAAAACTTTGATGTTTTAATTATTAATGATGGCTTGGGAGAAGAAAAACTAGATATTTATGAGGAAGATATTAATGTTTTATTGATTAAAGAAAAATGCACGTTTGCCCGGATAAGACAAAAAATTATTGAATACGCCTGTGAAAATCAGTATGCAAATTTAATTTTCTCTGATACAGATGATTTTTTTTCTGAACAAAGAATTGAATTGTCAATTAAATATCTGAAAAAATATGATTTTGTTTTGAATGAACTTCATCTGGTGGATGAAAACAACTTAGTAATTCAACCTTGCTTTTTATCCGGAATAATTACAGAAGATGAATTGAGTGATTATACAATATTGCTTGATAAAAACATTGCCGGCATGAGCAATACAGCAGTTAATGTGAATGCAATAAAGAAAATAATAATACCGAACGATGTTATAGCTGTTGACTGGTACTTATTTTCATGCATGCTCCTGAATAAATGCAAAGGAAAATTTATAACTCATTGCACAACCTTTTACAGGCAGCATGACGGTAATTTAGTAGGAATGAAAGGCGGCATGAACAATGATAAATTGATGTTTGGCATTGAGGTGAAAAAAAAACATTTTTCCCGCATGAAAGAATTTTGCATAGAGAATAAATATATTGATGCAGCCCTGATATATACAGTCAAACTTGATGAAATGATAGCTCTTGAAAAAAAAATATCTGAATCAGATTTTAAGCAGAAGTATATTAAAGCTGTCAATCAGAACTATGATAAGATATTCTCAGGGTGGTGGAGCGATATAATTAATATTAATGAATACCAAACCTATGCCAATTGATTTTTTTGAAAGGATAAAAAAAAATAAATCTCCCTATATTATTGCTGAGGTGGGTTCCAACCATAATGGCGATATGGATCTGGCAAGGAAGTTAGTAGATGCTGCAAAAAAATGCGGCTGTGATGCAGTGAAGTTTCAGTCGTGGACTCCCCAATCGCTTATAGCGCGGGAGGAGTATGAACGGAATACAAAATACACGGATTCACCCAAAAAACATTTCGGTTCTCTTAAAGAAATGGTTGAAAAATATTATCTCCGGGAAGAGCAGCATTTTGAATTAAAAAAATATTGTAGCAGCGTTTGTATAGATTTTTGTTCATCGCCCTTTTCTGAATTAGAAATTGATTTGCTTGTGAAGTTAGATGTACCGTTTATTAAAATTGCCTCTATGGATGTGAATAACCTTACACTCCTGAAATATGCTGCGAATACCAATAAACCCATCGTCTTATCTACAGGCATGGCGTCACTTGATGAAATAAAATCTGCTGTAAAAACTATAGAGTCGCAAGGGAACTATAAGATTATTTTATTGCATTGTATCTCTATTTATCCTCCGGAATTTGTGGATATAAATCTGAATAATATTTTAATGTTGCGTCAAACTTTTAATTATCCGGTTGGGTTTTCAGACCATACTATTGGCACATCCATACCGCTTGCTGCCACCACGCTTGGCAGTTGTATAATTGAAAAGCATTTTACTATTGATAAGGATTTGCCCGGATGGGATCATCAGATTTCTGCGGACCCGTTAGAAATGAAAACGATTGTAAATGAATCTAAGAACATTGTTAAAGCGCTCGGCATGTATGAGAGAGTCGTGTTAAAAGAAGAAGAAGAAAAAAAACTGAAATTCAGAAGAAGCATTGTTGCGAAACACAATTTGACAGCAGGACACATTATTACAACGAATGATCTGGTTTTTAAACGTCCCGGAACAGGCATTCCTCCCGATGAGATTAATAAGATAGTTGGAAAAAAAATAAAACGGAATATTAAGGAAGACGAATTAATTCATAGAAAAGATTTAGATATATGATTGCAATAATTCCAGCCAGAAGCGGTTCAAAAGGATTGCCGGGCAAGAATATAAAAAACCTTTGCGGCAAGCCTTTGATTGCATACACCATTGAAGCAGCGAAAGCGTCAGCAAGCATTGAGAAAGTGATTGTTTCAACAGATGATAAAGCAATTGCAGAGATAGCAATAAAATATGGAGCCGATGTTCCGTTTTTGCGTCCGTCATATCTTTCAACTGATAATTCTCCGGCTATAGATACTTATATATATACTGTTGAAAGGTTGAATAACGAATTTAACTTTAATATAAACGAATTTGCAGTATTGCAGCCAACATCCCCACTTAGAACTTCTATGGATATTGACAACGCTATTAAGCTTTTTTCTCAGAAGAATGCTGATTCAGTTATTTCATGCTGCCAAGCCGCACATCCTCCCTCTTGGGCAAAAAAAATAAATAAAGATGGCATATTGTCAAATTATTTTGAATCGGTTGCTGATAACAGAAACCGGCAGGAATCGGAAATGGCATTTATGCCCAATGGGGCAATCTATGTATTCAAATATAAATTATTGAAGCAAAAACAAACTTATTATTCTGATAAAACTTATGCATATATAATGCCCGCAGAAAGGTCGTTCGATATTGACAGTTATTTTGATTTTGAATTAGCAGAATTATATATTAAAAAGCAGAAGCATGGAACTGATTAAAAGTTTAAAAAAAATTAAAGAAATATATTCTAAAGGAGGGAATATGATTCAATACATGAACAAGATTACGAATGCTGATAATAATTCGCTTGAATCAATTCAGATAAGTTATGATTTTCAAGCTGGAAGTTACATTAAAAAATCTGCATCCTTGTCTGATTTTGAGAAGGATTATGCAAAAAAAATAGTTGAACTTTTTAATAAATATAATGATTACGGTTCTATACTGGAGGCGGGAGTTGGCGAAGCCACTACTTTATACAGAATACTTGAACAATTGAAAAAATCATCAGAAGCATATGGGTTCGATATTTCATGGTCGCGCATAAAGTATGCACTCAGCTATCTTGCAAGCAAAAATATTAATCACGTTAATCTGTTCATGGGTGACTTATTCAACATTCCCATGCAGGATAATTCTGTTGACTTGGTTTATACATGGCATTCTTTAGAACCCAACGGTGGAAGGGAAAAGGAAGCGCTTATGGAATTATATAGAATTACGGGAAAATATTTATTTGTTTTTGAACCCTCCTGCGAACTTGGAAATTCAGATACAAAAAAATATATTGATGAGCATGGCTATGTAAAAAATCTGTCTCAGATCGCCAGGGAACTTGGATATGAAATATTGGAACATAATATATTTATCGAAAAACATCCATTTACTTCTAATAATACAAGTGTGTTGATTATCAGGAAGAACAATACTGCTAAGCAAAAGACAAGTATTCCTTATGCTTGCCCTGTTACAAAAACGCCATTGGAATTAATCAGAAATAATTATTTTAGCAAGGATAGCATGCTTCTGTATCCTGTTATAGATGGAATACCATGCTTGATTCCGAATAATGCAATTATAGCTACTCATTATCTAGATACTATATAATTTATTCAACATGAAAAAAAACAGTTCAATTGAAAAATATAAAGTTTCATCTCTCCTTAATATACGAGATTCAATCAAGAGAATGGATGAAGGAGGTATTGGTTTCATGGTAGTGGTGGATGAATCGGATAAGGTAATTGGTGTGTTTACGGACGGTGATTTCCGAAAGGCAATTCTGAAGGGCATATCTTTAAATGATACGATTATAAAAATAACTAACAGAAATTATAAATATTTAGAACCCGGTTATAATAAAGAAGATGCCATAAACATTTTCAAAAATTCTGTTTCGCAGCAACTTCCTGTTATTCAAAATGGGAATCTATTAGATGTAATAATAAAAGCCAATCTGTTTTTCGATTCTGATAACAAAGTTGAACGTAAATTACTGAATGTGCCGGTAGTTATAATGGCAGGAGGTAAGGGAACGCGCCTCGAACCCTTTACCCATATCTTGCCAAAACCACTTATCCCTATTGGAGAAAAACCAATCCTTGAAATTATTATGAATGAATATTTAAAATATGGTATTAACCAGTTTTATCTTTCTGTCAACCACATGGCTAAAATGATTGAAGCATATTTTGAAGACAAATCCCATAAATATGAAATTAAATATATCAGGGAAGAACAACCTTTGGGAACAGCAGGCAGCCTTAAATATGTTGAAGGAAAATTTAATGCTCCCTTTTTTGTATCCAATTGCGATATCCTTATCAAGGACGATTATTCTAAGTTGTATGATTTTCATATTAATGGAGGATTTGTTATGACACTGGTGGCTTCCATGCAGCATCATGTTCTTCCCTATGGAGTTTGTGAAATAGAAGCTGGCGGAAAACTTACATCCATTATAGAAAAACCCGAGTATGATTTTCTTGTAAATACAGGCATGTATATTTTAAACCCTGAAGTGCTTACATTAATTCCAACCGGTAAATTATTCAACATGACAAATCTTATAAATATACTTCAAGAAAAAAAATACAGCATCGGTGTATATCCTGTTTCTGAGAAATCATATATAGATATCGGGCAATGGTCAGAATATAAAAAAACTTTAAAAACATTTTTAGAGTAATTGAGAAGAAAGCCAGCTACCAGCTTTGGAAAAGATTATTTCAAATAAAAATATCAGGGCAACCTCTTTAGATGAATTCTGGGGAAAAGAATATCCAGAATCAATTTATTTATGGGAAGGAGCGAAACATAATCTTCCCTTACAGGATATTATAAATCATCCAGTTCCTACCCTTCATGATCAGTTTTCTACTGGCGAGAAAATCAATGAAGCACACGACTATTGTAAAAAATTATATTACAAGTTTATCCCTCTTTTAACAAAAAAGCTAAATGAAATTCATTCAAAAGATTTTCCTGAATCTTTTTGGATTACTATTTTTGGTTATTGGCTTTTCAGGCATATTTGTATAACCTATGATAAATTTATAGCGCTTTCTCAAATAGATATTGATTCATCAAGTATCAATCTTTTGCATAAGAAATGTTTTTATATCCCGGATAATCATGTAGACTATCTTCATTATTTTGCCTATGATTTCGGAGTTCAGCAGTTAGTAAGCCACTATTATTATTTGTTTTCAAAAACCGATCATCCTGTAATTAAATCCAAATTCAAATTCCAATTAGGTGAATCAAAACCGGTAATATCTTTATTTGACCGGTTAAAAAAAACAATAAAAAATATATATTATACTCCGGTACAATCGCAATCCGGTTTCGACAATTCTCAAATAGCGCTTTGTGGATTATTTTATACTTCTGATGTAAAAAAAGAATTATATGAAAAATCAAATGGCAGGATAAAAAGTATTACTCCTGCATCCGTGAATACTGATGAAATCAAAATTGACTTTAAAAAACGAAAAAAACTTACTGCTATCAAATCAGAAAATAATTACGAAAAATATTTTTTTGAAACCCTTTTTTATTGTTTCCCAAAAAAACTATTAGAACAATTTATTCCTATTTATAAAATATTTCATGCTGATATTATAAAAAGCAGTTATAAATACATTGTTTCTGAAGATTGGATGAGTAATCTCAATACCTCTATTCATTCAGCTATAGCTCAAAAAG
Organism: Bacteroidota bacterium; assembly: GCA_016213405.1. NCBI lineage: Bacteria > Pseudomonadati > Bacteroidota > Bacteroidota bacterium. Next base: position 25,147 of record JACRAM010000091.1, on the reverse strand, counting down.
AAGGGAAGAAAATTATTTTAAATGAACATGCGGCATCTCAGATGTTGTTTGAGAAGAATATGATGTGGATGGAATTTCTTGCTGCAGATAAATATATAACAACCGGATGGAAAGTAGATGAAAGTAAATTTATTCAGGGAAGTCTTTTAAGCGTTAAAATAATTAAATACGAACAGCAATCACAAAAGAAAAATATTTTATTTATAAGTCACATCAGATTACCATATTTATTCAATTATACTGGGCATCATTTGGCTAATAGCACATATGTTACCGAATTAAAAATTGTCGAAGATTTTATTAATTTGCTTCCCGCACGTTTGAAAAATATTTTTCAACTCAGAGTAAGACGTTCTCCGTATTTTTGGGATACTGAAAAAGCCTGGCAGGTAAAAGAAAAAAAAATCGAACTGGACGAAGGTATGTTTTCAAAAAGTATTACTGAATCAAGGATTGTTATTATTGATCATCTTTCTACCGGCTTTGCTGAGATATTATTATCTGGTGTGCCTTGTTTAGTAATACATGAGAAGTCCTTGCATCCTATTTCAAAAAAGTATCAGGTAATTATTGATCGGCTTTATGATTGTAAGGTATTCCATGATTCTGCTCAATCTGCCATGTCTCACCTTAATTTAATATATGACAACGTATACGAATGGTGGAATAAACAAGAAATACAAGACCATCTTTTGAATTTAATTTCAGAAATGATATCTGATTCTTCAGATAAGACTACTAAATATTTACTTTCATATTTAGAGGAGTAATTTTGACTGAAAATGGCGAGTCCTAAAAATATTGTCTATAGTATTATAATAGGAGATCTTTTTCACTACGGGCATCTGAAGATGCTTGAGACTGCAAAAAAAAGCGGAGATTATCATATTTGCGGTGTAATTAGTGATGATGTAGTGAAAAAGTGGATTACTCCTTTAATATGTAATTATGAAGAAAGAAAAGAAGTAATAGATAAGATTAAATATGTAGATGAAACTATTTGTCAGGATTCGCTTGATCCGACAGAGAATCTGAAAAAACTTCATAGCAGGTTTCCATCTGCCAAAATATTACTGATACAAAATCATATTTTAGGAGGAAACAGTATCCTCGGCTTGGATTATATTAAAGAAATAAATGGCGAAGTTGTTTTTCATAATTTCTATTCTAATCTCTCTCGCGAACACATAAGAAATATTTTTTTAAAAGAAGCAGCGGGAAAGAACAACATAAAAAATATTTCTGTAAGTGACATTAAAATTGCCGATATAGATTTTTTCAAAAAACATTTTTCTACAAAAGCCAATACTATTCAAAGTTTAAAAAGAGTTTTGAAAAATGCAATTATTGAGAAAGAATTTGTTTTTACTGTTGGTCAATGGGGAAAAGATAAGGAACAAATAGTGAAGGAAATATCTGGTTTGTTTCTCAATCAGAAAATTGTCATCCGCAGTTCAAGCATGAACGAAGATTCTATTGACCAGTCAAACGCAGGACATTATGATAGTTTTTTAAATGTAGATGCCAATGATTATGGAGAGGTTACTTTGGCAGTAAATAAAGTTGTCAATAGCTATCAATCAGCAAAAAATATTTTTTCAGAAAACCAGGTGCTTGTTCAGAAGCAAACCGAAGATGTTGCAATAAGCGGAGTTGTTTTCACCAGAAATTTATGGACAAATACTCCGTACTATCTTATCAACTATGATGAAACAACTTCGAAGACAGATACGGTTACCTCAGGAATAGAAAGTTCGAAAATAGAAATATTAAATGATCTTCCTCTTGATGAAATCATCCCTAAATGGTACGGTCTTGTTTCTGCTATTAGGGAAATAGAACAGTTTTTTAAAGGTTTAACTTTAGATATAGAATTTGCGATTAAATCAAATGGCAATGTGGTTATTTTTCAGGTTAGACCTCTTGCTGCAAATTCAAAGTTTTATTCCTTTGATGATGATTCAATAAAACAAAAAATACGCTTGCTTCAGGAAGAATATAGAAACTTGGAAAATAATAATAATACTGAAATTCTATCCGAAGAAATTTTTCTCAGCGATATGGCATTCTGGAATCCTGCTGAATTAATTGGCGACAGGCCAAACTACCTTGATTACTCTTTGTTCAATCATTTGTTAATGAAATCCAACTGGAATCAGGCATTGTTGCCGCTTGGATATTCAAAAGTAAATGACGGTCTCATGGTTTTGGTTGGAAATAAACCGTATATAAATGTACACCATGCTTTTTTAACCCTTTTACCTGATGATATTCCATCAGCACTCAAGAAAAAATTATTGAACTTTTATAATAAAAAACTAAAAGGCAAACCGGAATTGCACGATAAAATAGAATTCAATATTGTGCATAGCTGTTATAGTTTTGATTTTGATAAGCAGTCTGAAGAGTTGATGAAAAATAATTTTACATCTGATGAAATTGCCTGCTTAAAACAATCTCTGATAGATTTTACAAATAATATTTTGCAAACATGGGGAAGTGTTGTTGAAAAAGATAATAAAGATATTGCTGAGTTAGAGATAAAATATACCGCTTTTAAAAAACGTTTAAGCAATAATTGCGAATGGAATGAAAAACTGGAGATCCTTTTTTTACTCATTGAAGATTGCAGAAAATATGGAACACTCCAGTTCTCAAGAGTGGCGCGTTTGGCTTTTATTTCCAATTCGCTTCTTAAAAGTTTAGTAAATACTGGGACTGTTTCCAGTAGCGAGTTAGATGATTTTATGAATTCAATCAACACGGTTGCCTCAGAAATGGATCGTGATTTTAACAGACTAAAGAATAAAAAATTTTCTTTAGAGACCTATATGGAAAAATATGGACATCTCAGGCCAGGAACCTTTGACATTAATAATTTTCCTTATAGCAAAAACGCATTTATTTTAAATTTAGATAAAGGCATTCTTGAAATTGAAAACACTAATATCACAGAAAGTGAAACAATCAAAATACAATCATTGATTCATAAAGCAATTGTTGATCAATGTAAAAAACATTCAATCAAAATAGACGTATCGCACACGCTCGATTTCATTACTCGGCCAATTGAATTAAGAGAGTTTTATAAATTTATATACACCAAAAATATAAGCATGGCAATTGAATTGCTTGCTGAAGTAGGAGATGAGTTGGGTTTCTCAAGGGAACAATTAGCTCAACTTGACTATTACAGTGTAGTGGGATGCAAAGATTTCTGCTCAAAGAATGAGGTGAAAAACACATGGAAGAATTTAATTGCCGGCAGAACAGAAGAAAAAAGAATAAATAATCAGGTATCTCTCCCTCCGATCCTTTTTTCAGAAAAAGATTTTGTTACAGTTCCATCATACATAACAAAACCAAATTTTATTACTGATGAAATCATAGAGGGTGAAGTTATTTTTTTGGAGAATACTGGAAAAGACATTGTGATAGAGAATAAAATTGTAGTAGTTGAAAAAGCTGATCCGGGTTACGATTGGATTTTTACAAAAAACATAAAAGCATTAATTACCAAATATGGTGGAGCGGCATCCCACATGGCAATACGCTGTGCGGAATTTCGGATACCGGCAGCAATCGGCTGCGGTGATTTAATTTTTTCGAAAGTATGTAAAGCCTCTCACGTTATCTTGGATTGTAATAATAAGGTGATTAAAACAATATAATCTTTAGAAGCCTTAGTTATGAAAGCAATCATACTTGCAGCGGGAATGGGTACTCGCTTGGGTAAATACACAGAGAACATGCCCAAGGGAATGTTGAATTTTAATGGCAAACCGCTTATTGAATGGCAGATATTGCAATTAAGAAAAGCTGGAATAGATCAAATTATTATAGTTACCGGTTATAAAAAAGAAAAAATAAATTTTTCCAATATACATTACTATCACAATCCCAACTATGCAACAACCAACATGGTTGAATCTCTACTGTGTGCACGTGATGAATTAAATTCTGACATACTTATTACATACTCAGATATTATTTTTACTGATAAATTGGCGAAATTGATTACTGAGAGTAAAGCAGATATTGGAGTTGCTGTAGATAAGTCGTGGAGGGACTATTGGCAAATGCGATATGGCACAACAGAAAATGATTTAGAGTCCTTAACGGTTAAGGACAATAAAATTGTGGAACTTGGAAAATCAGTCAATAACTCTTTAGGAATAGATTTCAGATATATCGGAATGATTAAATTTTCAGTAAATGGTATTCAAAGAGCCCTTGATATATATGATAATAAAAAAATGAAAAACGAGTACTGGATACAATCAGGAAAAGAATTTAAGCAGGGTTATATGACCGATATGTTAAATGAATTAATTCTTATGGGAAATATTGTTACTCCTATTGTTTCTGATGGTGGATGGCTGGAGTTCGATACTTTTGAAGATTATGAAATAGTTCTAAAAAAAATTAAAGGGGGAATCATTACTTATCCATGATCAGAAGGTCGTGGCGATTTGAAATATAAAATAAAAAAAATTTGTGCGAAATAGCAGCGAAAATCCTTTTTATCTCAAAAAGATTTGTGCTAATACCCGACTTGAGTCAGCGATGGGAGTGCCTCGGCAATTTTGTTAGCTATGACGGATTGAAACATCAGCCCAAATGATATTAACAACATACTTTTAAGAATTTATTCTTATGAAGAGGAAGAAAATCAAAACAGTGATTAACTTCGGCTTCGATAAAACGTACGGAGTACGTATTTCATCGGACAAAAGTTTTTTTGTTTATGGCAAAGAAAAAAGATAAATTCGAAAAAAAGAAAAAGAAGAGCCCATCCCCAGCCCTTCCCCAAGGGAAGGGAGCAAAAAAAGAAGTCCTCCCCTTGGGGGAGGATTTAGGTGGGGCTTCGGAATCACTCGGCAATGTGACGCATGTAGACGGCATGTACCAGAACTGGTTTTTGGAATATGCTTCGTATGTGATTCTCGAACGCGCTGTGCCGTATGTGGAAGATGGACTGAAGCCCGTTCAGCGCAGATTGTTACACGTGTTGTGGGAATTAGAAGATGGACGCTATAATAAGGTAGCGAACCTGATCGGGCAGACGATGAAGTATCACCCGCACGGTGACGCGAGCATTGGTGACGCGCTGGTTCAGTTGGGACAAAAAGATTTATTGATTGACACGCAGGGAAACTGGGGAAATATTCTCACAGGCGATAGCGCGGCAGCGCCACGATACATTGAAGCGCGTCTTTCAAAATTTGCGCTGGATGTTTTGTATGCTCCTAAAGTTACGCAGTGGCAGTTGAGTTATGACGGAAGAAACAAAGAACCTGTTTTTCTTCCTGCAAAGTTTCCGCTTTTGCTTGCGATGGGCGTGGAAGGAATTGCTGTCGGACTTGCGTGTAAAATTCTTCCGCACAACTTTATCGAACTCATAGACGCAAGCATTTCTATTCTTCAGGGAAGAAATAAAAAAATCTATCCTGACTTTCCCACAGGAGGAATGGCAGACTTTGCTGATTACAATGATGGAAAACGCGGAGGAAAGATTCGTTTACGTGCGAAGATGTCTCAGTTGGATAAGAAAACGCTGGTGGTGAATGAAATTCCTTTCGGCACAACTACAACTTCCTTGATTGAATCAATCATCTCGGCAAACGACAAAGGAAAAATAAAAATTAAAAAAGTTGAGGATAACACTTCTGAAACTGTTGAAATACAAATCCACCTTTCTGCAGGTGTTTCGCCTGATGTAACGATGGACGCGCTGTACGCTTTCACGGATTGCGAAGTTTCAATTTCTCCGAATTCCTGCATTATTGAGGATGAGAAGCCGAAGTTCATTGGCGTAAGTGAGATTCTGAAAATTTCTACTGACAGAACATTAAGTATTCTAAAACAGGAACTTGAATTTCAAAAAGCAGAACTCTTAGAGCAATTGCATTTTTCTTCGCTCGAAAAAATATTCATTGAAAAGAAAATCTACCGCGACATTGAAACCTGCGAAACATGGGAAGAAGTTATTGAAGCAATTGATAAAGGCTTAAAACCTTACAAAAAGTTGTTTGTCCGTGATGTTACTCGCGATGATATTCTTCGCCTTACAGAAATAAAAATCAAACGCATTTCCAAATTCGATAAAAAGAAAGCAGATGAAGAAATAAAAGAATTGGAAAAGAAAATTGGTGAGGTGAAACATCATCTGGCTCATCTTACCGATTATGCTATTGACTATTTCAAAAATCTCAAAGAGAAATACGGAAAAGGAAGAGAACGAAAAACGGAAATTAAAGCATTTGAAACAATTGTCGCGACACGCGTTGCCGCCAACAATGTAAAACTCTATGTGAACCGCGATGAGGGTTTTGCCGGCTCAAGCATGCGCAGCGATGAATTTGTCTGCAATTGTTCTGACTTGGATGACATTATAGTTTTCGCAGGAGACGGAACGATGAGAATGATCAAAGTAACCGACAAAGCGTTCGTTGGAAAAGATGTGCAATACATTGGCGTATTCAACAAAGAGGATGACCGCACGGTGTATCATATGATTTATCGCGATGGATTGAAAGGAAATGTGTATGTGAAACGGTTTAGCATAAAAGGTGTGATACGCGATAAGGAATATGTTCTCACGCGCGGAAACGAAGGTTCAAGAGTTCATTACTTAAGCGTGAATCCAAATGGAGAAGCGGAAGTTGTGACGGTTATTCATAAGGAGAAAAAACATTTGAAGAAATTGGAATTTGAATTTAATTTCGGTGAACTGGATATTAAAGGAAGAGATTCTGTTGGAAATATTCTTACCCGAAATCCAGTGAAGAAAGTGGTTCAGGAAGAAAAAGGAAAAGCAACGCTTGCTGCCATCAAAATCTGGTTTGATGAAACTGTTCACCGTATTAACAGGGATGAACACGGCAAATATCTTGGAGAATTTTCCGGGGATGATCAAATTCTCACCATTACTAAAAAAGGATTTTTTGAATTGCACACCTTCGATCTGAGCGAGCATTTTGACGAAGGAATTGTACTCATAGAAAAATTCAAACCAGGAAAACCAATTTCAGTTGTGCATTACGATGCGGATGACAAGCAAGAATATGTTAAGCGTTTCATGATTGAAGCCGCAAGCCGAAAAACACTTTTTATTTCAGAATCTGATGGCTCATCCGTAGAAGCTGCATCAACTGCTGCAAACCCTATAGCAGAAATCACTTTCAGAACAACAGACGGAGTGCAGCCAAGAAATAAAAAATTAAATCTTGCTGAGTTTATCGATGTGAAAGGAGTTAAAGCGAAGGGAAATAAACTTTCGGATTATAAAGTGAAGGATATTGTTATAGCCCCCTCCAACTCTCCAGATGGGGGAGAGCCAATTGCTGAAGAAAAAGTAGTTGTGAAATCAGAGAGTAAGAAGAAGGAGGTAAAAGAAAAAAGCAATACGAAGCAAATCTCCTCCCCTTCGGGGAGGTCGGGTGGGGCTACAAAAGACAGCGGACCTCGCATAGTGGAATTTGAAATTGTTCCGAAGAGAAAAGAGAGTGTGAAAGAATTTAATCCAAAGGATAAAAAGTCAAAAGAGAAAAAAGTCAAAAGTCAAAAGCAAAAAAAGAAAGGCAAAGCAGGAAAAAATCAAATGAAATTATTCTAAACTAATCCTGCGAAAGCTTTAGCAACAAAGAATGCGGCTCCGGCTGCTGCCAAACCAATCAGCGTAACTTTTATTGCACCCATTAAAGCCGGCTGTCCTGTCACTTTGCTTTTGAAATATCCGAATATAAAAAGGCATACCATGGTGAGTGCGGAAGAAACAATTAATCCTTCGTGCGGAGTAGCAGTGAAGAAATAAGCAGTCAATGGAATCAAACCTCCAACGATATATGAAATGCCGATAGTGGCTGCGCTGTTCAGCGCACGGTTTGCGTGTGGCTCTTCAAGTCCCAATTCAAACTTCATCATGAAATTTACCCATTGGTCTTTGTCTTTTGCAAGTTCATCGGCAATCATGTTTTGCGATTGTTCGCTCAATCCGTAATTGCGAAAGACTTCTCTTACTTCCTCTTTTTCTTTTTCAGGCAGATGTTCAACTTCATCGTATTCGCGCTTGAGTTCAGATTCGTAATGGTCTATTTCAGTTCTTCCTGCAAGATAGCCGCCTAATCCCATGGCAATGCTTCCGGCAACAATTTCTGCAATGCCTGCTGTGATCACAATAGTATTGCTTTGCAATGCACCACTGAGTCCTGCCGCTAAAGCGAAAGGAACGGTAAGTCCGTCAGCCATTCCGATTACTACATCTGTAATAAAAGCGGAACTCTTTAAGTGTTTTTCCTCGTGTTGATGCTGGTGCATGGTGTGGTGTTTGTTAATTGAAATGAGTGAAATCAATAAGATGTAAAAGTATTTCTTTTATATCTTTGATGAAATAAAATATATATCCATGAGAAAAAGTATTCATTTCATTTTATTCAGCGCGCTTCTCTTGTGCGCTACAAATCTTTCCGCACAATATCTGTATGATAAATCGGGAAGCACTGTGGGAAGAATTGATGGCAACTATGTTTATGACGCATCGGGCGCAACGCTCGGCAGATTTGACGGGAATTATATTTACGATAAATCAGGAAGTACACTTGGGCGAATTGATGGAAATTATGTTTATGATGCTTCCGGAAGTTCTTTGGGAAGAATAGATGGCAACTATATTTATGATAAATCAGGAAGTTCGCTTGGGAGAATAGATGGAAACTATTTGTATGATACCTCCGGCTCCACACTTGGAAGAGTTGATGGAGTTAATTCTCAGCAGGCGATTCTTTTTTTCTATTTCTTTTTCTATTGAAAAACCCCTGTTTTCATTTCTTTATTTTCTGAACATTCCGCGTCTTCTCAAATAATCGTATCTTTATTTCGTTTCCTGTTAGATTTCATTTTCAAATGAGAAAAATTATTTATATATTTTTTCTTCTGCATCTGCCCTCTGTCTTCCTGCATTTTACGTTTTCGCAAACGCTTCCTTCTGCTTCCCTCGATAAAATAAAAAAGGCAACTGTCTTTATAGAAGTTAAACATCATTTCATTCTTACGGGCGAAGAGTTAAGTTCATCGGGCAGCGGATTTTTCATTAACGATAAAGGGTGGATTGCCACCAACTATCACGTCATTCAATCTTTGCTGGGAGATTACAACGCAACGTATCCCACAAAAATTAATCAGATAAAAATTACCCGTAACAGCGGAACTTCAGAGTACAAGACTTACAGCGCCACTATTGTTTCCATAGATAAAGATAACGACCTTGCCATTCTCGCTGTGAGCGATTCGTTAAAACTTCCATATGTTGAAATTGATACGTCAAAGCTAAATGAACTTGCTTCTGTCTGGATTTTTGGATTTCCGTTTGGTGATGAGTTTACGGTTTTACAGCGCGGTCCTGAAATCACAGTGAACAATGGTTCTGTTTCGGCTTTGCGGCATGATGACAGAAATGAATTAAACAGTTTGCAGGTGGATGCTGTTATCAATCACGGCAACAGCGGTGGTCCTGTAGTAAATGAAAATGGAAAAGTAGTTGGCATCATCAACAGTATGATGGGAAATACGCGTATCAACTTTGCTGTACCATCGCATTACCTTGGTAAATTAATGAAAGACATTCCTGATGGGTTTTCCATATCAGAAACAACGCATCTAAAAATCAAAACCATTCCTGAAGATGCGCAAGTGTTTGTAGACAGAGAAAAATTATTTTCTAAAGATGGATACAAGGATGATTTTAAACCGAATGGATTGCACTCGATCTTTATCATGAAAAAAGGATATGAATCCTTTATGAAGGAAGTGAGCTTTACGGGAAAGTATGAGGAAGCAATTACGTTGAGTTCAGAAAAAAATCTTGTTGTTCCTGCTAAAGATAAATCTGATAAAAAAGAAATTACTACCGCTTCATCAATAACTAATACCGAAGAAGTATTAATGAAAGAGAATTTTGATGATGCAAAAAGATTTGATGGATGGGAGCAAAGCACAGGGGGAGAAAAAAACAGAACATGGTATCTGGAGGACGGAAAGCTCAACCAGTTCGAAAACAATGGAACGCTTCATGCCATTTACCTGGGTGATAAAAACTGGAACGATTACACTGTGAAAGCAAAAGTAAAAATCACTAATGAGGGCGGTGGGATGGAGGCAGACAGCAGGGCTGGAATTATTTTTCGGGAGACCGAAAATGGTTTTTACCTTCTGAGGATTCACAAGGAAACCAACAAAGCGCAACTGGCATATCATTGCAAAAGTCCATTCGGATGGTTTATCATCACCGAAAAGAAATTAGACGATGACATTGAAATCGGAAAATGGTATCGGCTTTCCGCTTCTGTAAGTGGAAATAGTATTTCATGTTTTCTTGACGGAAAAAATTTATTCAATGTGAATGCGTCTTATTCAATGGGTGGAAGAGTGGGGTTCTATTCGGTCGAGAGCAAACCTGTTTTTGACAGTTTAACGGTTGTGAAAACAAAAAACATTGAAACTGGCAACATTTCACAAACCCCTTCGCTTGTTTCGTTTTGGTTTTCTGACAATTTTGATTTGAAATCAAACTGGTGGTATCAGTACAAAATAAATAACGGAGCGGAAGAACTCAGCCCTCTTTATATGGTGGATGGTTCTTTCGCCATCACAGAAGAATGCGACACGCCTCAAATAATGGAATTCACAAAATACAAACTTGCAGATTTTGTAATGAGCATTGTTGTTTCCATTGATGAGGGAAAGAAGGATGCGCTGTTTGAAATAATTTTAAGAAAAGATAATCAAAATCAAATCTCGCTGCGTTTCGAGAAAGAGAAAAATAAATTATCTCTTATTCAGAATGAGAACGGGAAAGAAAAAATTCTGAAAGAGAAAAATATTGTTTCAAAAATTTTCGGCTCAACAGCATCCATACAAGTTAAAGCGGATGGTAATTCGATTTCTGTTGGCTCTGATTATTCCACATGGCTAAGTTATGACAACAAAAATATTCTGATGAGTGCAGGAAGAATTGGTTTTGAATCGCAGAATGTTCGGCTCGCTTTTCATCAGCTAACGCTTTCTTCCATCGCAGAGCAGCCCGTTAAAGAAAAAGGAAAGAAGTAATAATGATGAGATACATTCATTTTTCAAAATTATTCTTCTTTTCCATTGCATCCGTATTCATTTGTCTGCATCCGGCATTTTCTCAAAAAAAACTAGAAAAAGAAAAGAAGGAAATAGTAGGTGAAGGGCTTGCCCTTTATACACTCATCCTTGCCAACTGGACATCCAATGATTTGTATTATGAAAATGAATTCAATACAAGTTATGTAAAAGGATATTTATCCTATCGGCAAAAAGATACCATCAAAACGATTTTCTGGAGAGAGATTGATACAACATCGGCAGAATACAAAGCAAAAAATTTTAAGCAGGCGGGAGATACCGGAATTGTTGCTCAGCAGCAACCGAAAAAAACAGAAGACCTTCGCGTTATTATAAAGACCATCTGTTATCCTAAAATGATCGTTAAAAAAAATAATTCTGAAATAATTGAGGAAGAAGAAAGAGAACCAACCGGACAGGAAAAAATTCTGATGGATTATCGCTCAATGGTTTACAAAGAAATTAATACAGACACTTCCTTTTTTAAACTATATGCTGAAACATCGCTCAAAGCAGTTCCATTTGATGCAGGCAAAGAAGTGAAAGTATATGTGTATTCATCTGTGAAGAAGGATGGCATAGTTCCTTTTGGCGGTGATTATCTTTTGGTGTATGACAAGAAAACAAAAATGCTGATAGAAAAAACTGATTTGCATAAGGATTGCGTTTTTATTTCCATTCAATACAAAGGAAAATCGTATGATGTCAGCAAAGCTACGATTCACACTCACAAAGAAGGAGCATCCGAACTGATTACACCCACCGACATAGCAACGCTTCTGTTGTATAAAAGCCAGTTAGAGTGGGATGAACATCATGTGGTGGCAGGAAAATACACGTGTGTATTTACTTTAGTTGACAAAAAGCTTGACATTATTCCTACTTCAGAATTTGAATACCTCAAAAAGAAAAAGATTCAAAACGCGGAAGAGGAGCAAAAAGGGAAAATGCATTAAACATTTAACACTTTTTCCTTCCCTTTACGAAATATTTTGCTTTCCTTTGGTCTCCTTTAAAAAACTATCTATGAAAAACCTTTTACTCATTACATCTGCCTTCTGCCATCTTACATTTTACATTCATTCACAGAATGTAAACATCACCCTTGCCGGGCAATTAAGTTACGGAACACAGGAACTTTCAAATATATGGGGATGGAAAAGCCCGGTGGATGGAAAAGAATATGCCCTCGTTGGCGCTGCCAATGGTTTGTCCATTGTGGATGTGAGCAATCCGTCCGCTCCAACAGAAATAATCCAGGTTCCTGTTCCGCCTGCATCTGCCAACTGTTCATGGCGCGAAGTGAAAACATGGGGAAACTATGCCTACGTTACTACCGAATGCGGAACAATGGGTTTGCAGATTATTGACTTGACAAATCTTCCGGCAACCAATCTTTTAACCGCTACATGGACTCCTACCATAAACACTGTACAGTTAAAAACAATACATGCTTTGCATATTGATAACGGGAAATTATATCTCTATGGAAGCAATGTTGGAGGACAAGGAGCAATTATTGCCGATGTCAGCACAACTCCAATGGCGCCAGTTTATCTTGGAAGCTATGATGCAGGTGGATACATTCACGATGGATATGTGCGTAATGATACCATGTATGCATCGCATGTCTATGCCGGCACGGTAGAAATTGTTAACCTCACGAATCCTGCAAGCGGCATTCCGCTCGCTTCTTTTTCCACTCCCGATAACTTTACGCACAACACATGGCTTTCCACCGATGGAAAAACCTGTTTCACTACCGATGAAGTGAACAATTCTTTTCTTGCCGCATTCGACATTTCTAATTTCAGCAATATCACGCTGCTCGACAAAATACAATCGAATCCCGGAAGTGGCTCTATCGTGCACAATACGTATATCGTTAATAAATTTGGAATTGACTATGCGGTAACTTCATGGTATAAAGATGGGCTTACCATCGTGGATGCTTCTAACCCTTCAAATCTTATTCAGGTAGGCAACTATGATACTTCACCTTCCATGTCGGGCGGAGGGTATGGAGGATGCTGGGGAGTTTATCCATTTCTTCCTTCGGGAATAATTGTGGCTTCAGATATTGAACTCGGGCTTTTTGTTTTAAATTCTGTTCATTTAACAACAGGTGTAAATGAAAACACTGTTGAAAATTTGCCGGTGAATGTTTATCCGAATCCAAATAATGGGAAGTTTACGGTCTACGGTCTGCAGTTTCCGGTTCAAATACATATTTACAATTCTTTAGGTGAAATTGTCCGTGAACAAACTGTAAACAGTAAACAGGAAACCGTAAATCTAAGCGAAGCGAGGAGTGGAATTTATTTCTATCAACTCTTTTCAAACGATAAAATAATTGCAACCGGAAAACTATGCGTTGAATGATTTGTCCCGAAGGGACTCCTTCGGAGCGAAAGTCCTGATAAGATCATGATGCAGTAATTTTTTTTTATTTATATTTGTCATATTGTTATTTGTACAATCAACAAAACCAAATCTACAATGAAAAATTCTTGTTTCATTAAAATCACCACGGTAGCTTTCTTATTTGTTTTAATGGCAGCATCAATTATCAGCTGCAAAAAGAAAGACCCTGAATTAACATTGCCTCCCTCTTCATCCATGGCGATTGAAGTTGGAAATTTCTGGGATGGCACGGCAAAACTTGCCGGCACCGCTACGGACACTACAAAAAGCAATCTTATTTTTGCCGGAACAAACGTACTCGTCTGGAATGTTATTCTCACAGTAGGTTTGGCAGTTCCGGTCGCCTCTTTTGCCGAATCATTCAAGCATCAGGCAGAATGGAATAAAAAAAGTAAAGATTGGGTATGGTCCTATTCTGTACCTGTTGGAAACGATTCATATAGCTGCAAACTGCACGGAAAAGAAGACGGAGATAATGTAAACTGGTCAATGCACCTATCTAAAGACGGTGGCTTTTCTGATTTCATTTGGTACACCGGAACTTCTAAAAAAGATAATACAAGCGGGGTATGGACATTAAACGATAATCCTACTAATAAAACTCCTTTATTGCAGATTGACTGGACCAAAAATTCAATCGGCACCTGCGATATCCGCTATACGAATGTTGTTCCAGGTGGAGCCGAAAACGGAGGATACATCAACTACGGAATTGCAAGCGACCCCGTGTATGATGCCTATTATTATATTTATAACAAAGGGCAGAATAACCTTACCAGCATTAAATGGAACAGAAGTTCAATGGCAGGCAGGGTATTAGACCAGTTCCACTTCTCCGATTCACAATGGCATTGCTGGAATACTGTTTTGGTGAATGATACTTGTCAGTAATTAAAAGGACATCTTTGAAATCTTATACAAAGTAAAGTTCTATCTGAATTTATTTCTATAAATGAACAAGTAAAAAAAGAAATGCATTTATCAGTTATTGAGCGCCTTTTCTATTTTGTTTTCAACCTGATGCAATCTGCGTTCAAAAATAATTCCCGCCCTTTCCTTGTTTGCGTAGTATGAAATTGTTTCCTTTGATGCGCCATGCTAATATACAGCCCATACAAATGAAACTAATAATAATAAAACAACCATTCGTATTATTTGTATCATTGGTATTCATTTGTATATTGGCATTTTATTCATTCGTATAACACTAAAATCCTTTTTATGAAAAAACTTAAAAAGATTCAAACTGATAAAAGACATGGATTCAAACGGATGTTATCTGTCTGCATCTGTTTTAATCTGTTTGCTTCTGCATTCAGCCAAAACCTCAACGTTACTCTGGCAGACCAGTTAACCTATGGCGCCACAGCCCTTTCCAATATCTGCGGCTGGAAAAGTCCCATTGATGGAAAAGAATACGCACTGGTAGGTGCGGCTAACGGATTATCAGTGGTGGATATAACAAATCCGGCAAATGTTTTTCAGGTCACGCTCGTATCAGGTCCCAACTGCACCTGGCGCGAAATCAAAACGCTTGGCAATTATGCCTACGTTACCACCGAGTGCGGAACCATCGGCTTGCAAATTGTTGACCTCACCAATCTTCCCGCAACCCCGCTTCCCGTTGCCACATGGGCTCCCACCATCAGCAGCACAGTGCTGAAAACAATTCATGCCTTGCATATTGATGAAGCAAAAGGAAAAATTTATTTATTCGGAAGCAACATTGCCAATCAGGGAGCGCTCATCGCTGATATCCAGACAACGCCTATGGCTCCCATTTACCTCGGCAAATATGATAACCGCTACATCCACGATGGGTATATTCGCAACGATACCATGTATGCCTGCCACATTTATGAAGGTGATTGCGAAGTAGTGAATGTGGCAAATCCTGCTGCCGGAGTTTCTATAGGTGATTTTGCTACTCCAAACAATTTTGCGCACAACGCATGGCTTTCTGCCGACAGCAAAACCTGTTTCACCACCGATGAAGTCAACGATTCTTACCTTGCTGCTTTTGATGTATCTGCTCTCGGCAACATTACGGAACTTGACAGAATACAATCCAATCCCGGAAGCAATTCTGTAGTGCACAACACGCACATTATTAATGTGGGAGGAAATGATTTTGCGGTTACTTCATGGTATAAAGATGGCTTCACCATTGTGGATGCCGGAAGGCCGGACAATCTCGTTCAGGTTGGTAATTATGACACAGCGCCCACCGCATCGGGTTCAGGCATGAGTAATGATTGGGGAGTTTATCCCTTCTTTCCATCCGGAACAATTGTAGCTTCTGATATGGCGAATGGTTTATTTGTTTGTTCCCCAACCTATGTCCGCGCAAGTTATCTCGAAGGAGTGGTCACCGATTGCATTACCGGAAATCTTCTCAGCGGTGCGCTGGTGCAGATTGTAAATCCTCCTGCCTACAGTGTTAATTCTTCTTCTGATATTACCGATGGGCAGGGCAAATACGGAGTGGGTGTTGTTACTGCCGGAACGTATACGGTAACAGTTTCTAAACAAGCATATATTTCTCAGACTTTTACAGTTTCTGTTACTTCAGGAAATGTGACTGCGCTTAATGTTCAGCTCTGCTCACTAACCCCTCCTTTCAACTATACAGGAAATGTTTTTGATAATCCTACAACAAACGGAGTGAACGGAGCCTTTGTACACATTCAGGATTCAAGTTTGATTTGGGATACCATCACCGATGCCAGCGGAAACTTTACTATTCCAAACATGCTGGGTGGCACGTATGATATTCTTATCGGTCAGTGGGGCTATATCACTAAATGTTTTTCCGGAATAAATCTTAATTCATCTTCAGGTCCTTTAAGCGTGGGTCTTGACCCCGGCATTTATGACGACTTCAGTTTTGATTTCGGCTGGACAGTTTCAGGATTAGCTGCAAATGCATGGGAGAGAAGCATTCCGGTAGGAACTTATGATGCTGCCAATGGCGGTGCAACGGCAAATCCGGATGCAGATGTACAAAACGATTGCTCTGACGAAGCGTTCGTTACTGATAACGGTGGCGGAGCTGTTTCTGACCACGATGTGGATCCACCGGGATACACCATTCTCACATCGCCAACTTTTAATCCCACTGCTTACACCGATGCCTATGTAAGTTATTACCGCTGGTTCTACGATGCCAAGCTAAACGCCAACCAGCCGAACGATACCATGAACATTTATATTACGAATGGAAGCACCACTGTTCTGCTTGAACGAATGATAAAAAGCACTGTAGGAAACGGAACATGGCTTCATAAAACATTCAAGATATCCACCTTTGTAACTCCCTCTGCTAACATGCAAATAATTCTCAGCACATCAGATGCCGGACCCGGAGGAACTATAGTGGAAGGTGGCTTGGATAAATTCTTTGTCTATGATTCGGCAGCAAGCGCTGTGAATAATTTAGCTGCTGAAAACGGCAATGTTACGGTGTATCCCAATCCTTCTAACGGAAGGTTTACGGTTTACGGTTTACAGTCTCCTGTTGAGTTTTCTGTTTATAATGTGATGGGGGAGAAAGTTGTTGAGTTGATGAGTGCAAAAGTTAAGAAGTTAAACTCAATCCCTCAACAACTCAATAACTCAATAACTCTTGATTTAACTTCTCAGCCCAGCGGAATGTATTTCTACAAAATAACCTCAGGCAAAGAGATTATTTCTTCAGGGAAATTAATGATAGAGTAGAGGAGATTGTTTTTAAAAAGTCCGTTCGGTCCCATAGTTATCGGAATTTCGAACGGGCTTTTTTATTGCTCTCTTTCTTCGGACTTTCTTAACTCACCTGACATAAAGTGATATGCTTTGCTGATAACCTGAGAATATGTTTTGGCTTGAAACTCTTTACCGCTGCCAAGGGTTTTATCTATAATCGTCATGGTAAAAATCTCATCATCATTCATATCAAATGATACCGTGTATTTAAGAAGAATGGCTTTTAACTTTGTTGTGTTTCTCATTTCTTATGTAACTCAGCTTGCTTTTAGTATTACGTGAAAAGTAACTCCGCGTCTATCGGGGAATGAATTTACCTACTTTTGAATCAATCAAATTATTTTTTTATAAACCCCCTGTATGAAGAAAAATAAAGTAACCATGATGGACGCCTTCAAGTCCTTCATCTGGCCGAGGCGGAAACTTGTTTTGATTGGATTAATTTTAATTGTCATCAGCAGAGCGGCAAGTTTGGTGCTGCCCGGAGCAAGCAAATATCTGATGGACGATGTAATTGTCAATAAGGATATGCACATGCTAAAACTTTTGCTGTTGGCGGTGGCGGGTTCAATCATTGTTCAATCCGTAACATCTTTCCTTTTAACAAAACTATTGAGTGTGGAAGCGCAGCATTTAATTTCTCTGCTGAGAGTGAAAGTGCAGAAACAGATTCTTTCTCTCCCCATCCGGTATTTCGATAACAATAAATCGGGCGCGCTCGTCTCAAGAATTATGAATGATGTGGAAGGAGTGAGAAACTTAGTTGGCACAGGGTTGGTGCAACTCGTTGGCGGAACACTTACTGCGATTGTTTCTTTGGTGCTGCTTATCAGAATTAGTCCGATGATGACTTTATATGTTTTAGTTCCCGTTGGAATATTTGCGTTGATCGCCCTGAAAGCTTTCGGCACGATTCGCCCTATCTTTAAAAAAAGAGGTGAAATAAATGCGAACGTAACCGGAAGATTAACCGAAACCATCAGCGGCATCAGAGTAGTAAAAGGATTTAATGCAGAAGATCAGGAAAACACTGCATTCGAAAAAGGAGCAGCGCTTCTTTTTGAGAACGTAAAGAAGTCTCTCACCTCAACTGCCCTTATCACGAGCGCTTCCGCTCTGCTGTTGGGTTTGGCATCCACAGCCATTATGGGAATAGGAGGGTACAGAATTATGCTTGAGCAAATGACCTTTGGAGAGTTTCTTTCTTTCACGCTTTATCTTGGCTTCATGATTGCGCCCATTGTGCAGATGAGCAATATCGGCAGTCAGCTCACAGAAGCGTTTGCGGGATTGGACAGAACGCAGGAAATAATGAACATGGAACCTGAGAACGATGAATCAAAACGAACGATTCACTTAAAAAATATTATCGGAAATATTAAATATGATAACGTGTCATTTGCCTACGAAGAAGGAAAAGAAGTGGTACGCAACATTAGTTTTGATGCGCCTATCGGTTCTGTTACAGCGCTGGTAGGAACATCCGGTTCAGGCAAATCAACCATTGCATCACTGGCTGCATCCTTCATCACCCCGGATTCGGGAACGATAACCATTGATGAAAATGATTTATCGAAAGTGAATTTAAACAGCTACCGGAAATATTTAGGCGTGGTGCTGCAGGATGAATTTTTATTTGAAGGAACCATTAGGGAAAATATTCTTTTCCCGCGACCTAACGCTTCTGCTGAACAATTACAAAAAGCAGTGATAGCAGCGTATGTAAACGAATTTACAGACCGGTTTGAAAAAGGATTAGATACGTTGATTGGCGAAAGAGGTGTAAAACTTTCCGGTGGGCAGCGCCAGCGCATTGCCATTGCACGCGCTATTTTAGCCGACCCTAAAATTATTATTCTGGATGAAGCCACTTCCAATTTAGATACCGAAAGCGAAGCGCTCATCCAAAAAAGTTTGGGTGAACTTATGAAAGGAAGAACCACTTTTGTTATCGCCCATCGTTTAAGCACCATCCGTCAAGCCACACAAATATTAGTGATTGAAAACGGCAGAATAGAGGAACAGGGAATACATCAGGAACTGATAGATAAAAAAGGAAGATACTTTGAGTTGTATACTTATCAGGCGAGGATATGATGAATTGTCTGAAATTGAAATGCTAATAGTTTATTCATCTTCAGCAAAGGTTAATACATATCCGTTATTATCTGTAATTGAAAATTCAGTTGCGCCATAAAATGTTTTTTCAAGACCTTTAATAACCGTCACTTTATCTTTTATGCTGTCAAAAAATGTTCTGATGTTTTTCAGTCCGATATAAAGCAAAAGTGATCCACCGTCATGTCTGCTGATGGCAGGCAACCCATCAGCTAAACTGTCAAAAGTTTGGAACATGAAAGTAACATTGCCGCATTTCATCATTGCCCAAACATAGTCGCCTTGGTCGGGAACGGTTGTTATTAATTCAAATCCTAATTGCCGGTAAAAGTCAATTGTCTTATTAATGTCCTTTACAAAAATGTTTGGAGATACACTATCCATATTTTATTTTTTTTCATTCCTTCCTGGAGAAGGAAAAGCGGTTTACCAAATCACTACTCTCACAGAATCGTCACGGTACATTCCATCACCTGCTTTTATATTAAACGCTTCGTAAAATTCTTTGATGTTGCTCAAAGGTCCATCCACGCGAAACTGCGAGGGCGAATGCACATTGGTCATGATTTGATTCGCCAGGGCTTCATCCGTGCGCTGAAACATCCATGAGTAAGCGAATGCTAAAAAGTAACGTTGCGCAGGGGTGAGTCCGTTGATGATTTTGTTTTGCTTGTATTGCTCTGTTTTCTTAAATGCTTCAAATCCCATTATTGCTCCGCCAAGGTCGGCAATGTTTTCACCAAGCGTTGCTTCTCCGCGCACATGCAAACTGTCGAGCACCGTGTATGCGCTGTATTGCGATGCTAAAAGATTTGCGCGCTTGGCAAATTTAGCGCTGTCTTCTTTTGTCCACCACCCTTTCAGGTTTCCTTCCGCATCATACTGTCTTCCTTCATCGTCAAAACCGTGCGTAATCTCATGCCCGAAAGTGGAGCCGGCAATCACTGCATAAATCACTGCGTCATCAGGGATGCTGTCAAAACCAGGAACAATGATGTTGCAACCTGGAATACATATCTCGTTATTCGTTGGTTCGTAATATGCGTTGTACGTTTCGGGAGTCATTTGCCATTCGGTGCGGTCAACCGGTTTTCCAAAATGATTGACGTTATAATTATAATGCCATTCAGCAGTTCGCATCACATTCATGCAATACGCATTACGGTCAATTTCCAGCGAGGAAAAATCCTTCCACTTATCGGGCCAGCCGAGTTTCATGGTGACTTTGCTTAACTTGTACAGCGCTTTTTGTTTGGTGGTGTCGCCCATCCAATCCAGTTTTTTTATATGCTCCGCATACACTTCCATAAGGTTATTCGCAAGTTCAATGAATTTTTCTTTGGTTTCTTTGGGCAAATAATTTGCAACGTATTCCTGGCTCAGAATCTGTTCTAGATCATTTTCTGTTTCCTCGACTACTCTTTTCCATCTTGGCTTTTGCTCTTTCTGTCCGGATAAAATACGGTTATAGAAATTAAAATTTTCGTCATCAAAATTTTTACTTAAGTACGGTGCATAGGCGCGGATGAGGTTCCATTTCAAATAAGTTTTCCATTCGTCAATACTTACAGTTTTCAGCGAAACATCCACTTGCTTGAAAAACTCGGGCTGACCGGCAATAAGAGTATCAATATTTTTTATTCCAAGCCCAGCCATCATTTGCTTCCAATTTACAGAAGGGCAAAGCTTGTTCATCTCTGCAATCGTCATCTTGTTATAATTTTTATAAGGGTCACGAAGAGCTTCAATGGTACGGCTTGCTTTTGCTAAGGAAGTTTCTAAAGTTAAAATGCTTTTGCAGTGAACATCCGCATCTGTGGCATTATCGCCCATCAGCTTAAATATATTTGAAACGTGCTTCGTATAGGATTCCCTGATATTTTTTGTTCGCTCATCAGTATTTAAATAATAATCACGATCGGGCAGTCCTAATCCACCCTGAACTATGCGTGCCGCATACTTCGAACTGATTTTATCATCACGTGTGACACCGAATCTGAACAGTGGTGAAACAGCAATCGAGTTGAGACTTGCGATAGAAGCCAGCACATCATCTTTTGTTTTTACTGATTCAATTCTTTTCATCTCCTCATCCAGCGGACTCATTCCTAGTTTTTCAATTGTCACGGAATCCATTCCCGAAAAAAAGAAATCACCTATCTTCTGTTTATTGCTTCCCTTCGGTAGATTTGTTTCTTTAGCGTTTGATTCACAGATTAATTTCAGAACATTGTTTACGCTGTCGTTCACAATCAGAAAAATACCATTACCTGTTTCTGAAGCCGGAATCGGATTCTGCTTAAACCATTTTCCGTTAGCGAAAAGATAAAAATCTTTGCTGGCGTTAATGCCTGAATCTATATGCTCAATGAGCGGGTCTTTGATTTTTTTTTCGTCAGATGACGGATTATTATTTCCGCAGGAATAAAAAATAATTCCAGCAAACAAAAGAGAAATGAATTGGATGTGTTTCATAAAAAATGTTTATATCCTGAAAATTAAACTAAAAAGATTCATTGCTGTTAACAAGAAAAGCAAAACCTTTTTATCAATTTATAAGTATTGTAATTTTCCATGAGCGAAAGTAAAATAAAAAAACAGAAATGCAGTAACTGTTAAGCTTTTCTTAGTGTCATTTTTGAAAGTGAGAAACTGTTGCTTCTTTTTCCATCAGTTCAAGCAGCTTGGTGGTGGTGTTCCAATTGCGTATAGTCATATTCTGATACACAGGAAGTGTGATGATTTTAATTAAGCGGCTTTGCGATGCTTTGCTTATAAGCCGGGAAAAGTAAAGAACATATTTCCCTGCACAAGCAGTATCAACGCCCTCTTTTGCGCTGACATTTTTCATTGCTTCGTTTGGGCTAAGAGGCTCTTTTAAAAAAATAACATCGTATCTGTAGTTGTCAGCATCTTTACCAAATCTCCGTGGCGCTTCATCTACAACTTTTTTAAGTTGTTTATGTGAAACGACAACAATACGCGACCTATAATGAAATTTTTCAGACAGCACCTTCTCGATTTTATTTGTCAGTTTAGTTTTTTCCTTTTCATCGGATTGAAACAAAACATTGCCGCTTTGAATGTAGGTTGCAACATCGGTAAAGCCCATGTTTTCAAAACAAGCTTTCAAATCAGACATTTTGATAATGTTGTTACCACCAACATTTACGCCACGTAACAATGCAAGGTAGTGTGTTGCTGCCATGGATTTTATTTACTGCTGCTACTAAGTATTACATTCGCACAAGTTTACATTAACTGCTAATTATATTTTTACTCCAATAATTGTCACATCGTCTACCTGTTCTATATTTCCTTTCCAATCTTGAAATTCTTTTTCTAATTTTTCTTTTTGAGTTTGCATTGGAAGATTATAAAGTGTTGTCAGATTTTCTTTGAGTTGCTTATACATGTACTTTTTGCCTTTTTCACCACCAAATTGATCAGCAAAACCATCCGTAATCAGGTAAAAGGAAGTATTTTTTCTATACTCTATTTTATGTGTTGTAAAAGGTGTTGGATATACAGTTTTACCAATCGGTTGTTTGTCAGGTTTAATCTCTATTAATGAATCATCCTGCATATACCAGAGTGGATTGTTTGCACCGCTCCAATACACTTGTTGATTTTTCAAGTCGATACATAAAAGTGATATATCCATACCATCTTTTACTTCGCTTGTACTTTTTTCAAATGTTTCTAAAACTAATTCTCTTGTTTTGTCGAGTATTTTCCCTGTTTCAATTAAATTAAATTCTTTAACGGTTCTGTTTAAGGCATTGCTGCAAACAACAGAAACCATAGCTCCTGGCACACCGTGGCCGGTGCTGTCAGCAGCAGCTATAAAAAATAAATCATTAATTTTCTCTGCCCAATAAAAATCACCGGCAACAATATCTTTGGGTTTGTAAACAACAAAATTATCCGGCAAATATTTATTTATGAATTCTGCCGGAGGCAGAATGGCTTCCTGCAGGTGTTTGGCGTAAGTAATACTTTCAATGATCTCTTTTTGTTTTTCTTCCACTAATGTTTTCTGGTTTTCAACTTCTGATTTTTGCAATTCAATAATTTCTTTTTGCCGTTGCAATGTTTTATTTGCCTGCCTTCTCAGATAATTACTTCGGATAACAAAAAAGACCAGAACAATAAAAACTAAAATGATGAGCACAAAGAGAACGACTGCTTGTCTTGTATTACTCAACTCCGAATCCTTTGCATTCAATAACTGCATGCCCTTGTCATTCTCACTTTGCAGCTTAGAAATTTCTTCTTGCTTTTTTACAGCATCATATTTTGAGTTGAGTTGGGCAATTTGACTAAAGAGCGCTGTGTTCAGTTCTTTATTGCCGGAATTAATAATATCCGTCAGGGCTTGGTATTCGGCATTTTTTGCTTCGTATTGAATATTTGTTAAAGTATTAAATACATATAACAAAGGCATATGATTGAAATTTGTCATCTCCCAACTAATCGGCTCACCATTTTCATCTGCATAATTATCTGTACTTAAATTAAGACCTTCTTTTATAATGGCTCGGTTTTGTTCCTGTACCAAACTAATTAGTGAATCCCTGAAATTATTAATTACTGATTTTAATTTATATGCTGAAAACCTGTCTTTCCTTACATTGTATTCATTGCCTATCATCAGAAAAGTTGGCACGTCATAATTAACTTTGTTTACAATATTTATTGAAGATAATGTATCTGCCTGAACTTTTGGAATATTGTCTGTTGCAACAACTAACGAAGATTTTAATTCCTTGATGTGAATTACCGTTGAGTCAGTCAGGGTTTTTAATTTATTTGCTTTAATAAATATTTCGGAATTTTTATCTGATGTACCGCTGTTTAATGTGGCGTATAATTGTTTGTTTCTTGAATAAGCTGTTTTGAAAGCAGTTTCACTGTTCACTCCTTGCTGGAGCACGCTATCAATATTTATTTTTCCGCTGCCAGAGTTAATTAAGGCGCTTGTACAATGGCTAAAAAAATAAATTAATAAAAAGAGGTTGTTAGTTCTATCCAAACTTCCTTTTTGGGCTTTTATAAAGTGATAAAATGCATAGGGAAGTACAATGAATAAAAGAAGAAAATTATTAAAGTAATAGAATAATCCTGCACCTGGCCAATGCTGAATCTTAAATAAAAATCCAATTGCAAAAATGAAAATAACTAAAGATTGAAAAATCAAGATCGATTTTGTTATGCTACTCTCTTTTGTTTTCCAGTTTTCAGTTACAAAAAGAGGTAAATAAAAAAAAGCAAAAACAAAAGTGCCGAAGAGCATTAACATACTGGCTCCAGGCCAATGTTGAATTTTAAAAATCTGTCCTGCCAAAGTGGGAATAATTGAAACCCAGATAAAAAATTTTATTGCTAAGGATGGTTTGACCGGAAGCAGGTTCATAATTTCTATTTATAAATTGAGTTTTAAGACGCATTCATTTTCCCATTCATGCTTTCAATAATTACTTTTATTATTCTGATACTTCTTACATTTTTTTTCAGTAAAGACAGATTCATGTTTGCCGGTGTAATGCTCCATAATAATGTCTATTAAGTGATTTTATTTTAATGACCCCGGCATGAACTCCCTGTGGTCTTGCCACAGGGATGAAATGCCGTTGCGCGAAGCGCAAAAGAGTATGTTTACTTCATGGTAGACACGAGCGAGGAGATATGGTACTGGCATCACAATGTATCG
>JACRAM010000090.1 GCA_016213405.1 Bacteroidota bacterium | reverse complement strand
TCATTGGCAGTTTTTCCTGCTTCATACTCCTTGAGTATGGTCAGAATTTGTGTTTCGTTGAATCGTGTTTTGTTCATCGGTTTAAAATTAGACCCAAAAGTCTAATTTTAAACTGTACTAATTCAGGGGAAGCTTACAGATATGGAGAAGTTTGACATGGTTTCTCCTCAAATAACATTAGATATTTCAAAAGTGAAAAAGATAAACATCAATACCGCGTCCGTAGATGATTTGAGGAAACATCCTTACATGGACAAAACAACCGCTGTAAAAATTTTCTGGCATCGTGTCAATAAAGGTGATTATTCAGACGTGTCAGATATAAAAAAACTTAATTTAGTGGGCGATGAATTGTACAGCAAAATAGAATCCTATCTGACAGTTAAATAAGCTCATGTGAAAACAGAAATAGCAGGAATCACCTTTATAGAATGGATAGGATATCTGGGTTCGCTTGGGATTTTGATTTCTTTCCTCATGAAAGATATTCGAAACTTACGTTTGATAAATACAGCAGGATGTTTACTTTTTGCTAGTTATGGATTCCTGCTTAATATCTCATGGCCCATTGTTATTACTAACGGGACGATTGTAGTTATTAATCTTTTCTATTTGCTAAAACCTAAGACATGAATACGTCTTTTATTATAAAAAACTGATTTTGGGAATGAAGAACTTTACAGTAAAATTTCTTATCAAATATAAAAAATTATCATGAGAAAATCACTTCTTTTAGTGACCTTCATCTTCATTTGTTTTTTTTCATTTGCTCAAACGGCAGACACAGCAAAATTTTCTGAACAAGAAATGAAGAAACAAATACTTTCATTACAAAAAGATATTTCAACTATAAATCTTGTGATTGTTTCCAATGCAAAATCAGGCATATACTTGAAAAAAGCATCTAATAATTATTTTATAGGGCTTGCATGTAATATAGTTGGAGCGGCAATGATGGCTGGAGGTGTAGCATATAATAACAGTCGTACAACATATACCTCTCTAAACGGGACTACACATTCTGATGATACAGGTATGGGTGCACCGTTAATTTTTTTTGGTGGAGGTGTTACATTAACTGGATTAATTTGCGAGATAACTGCATGGGCGAACATACATAAAGCAGGAAAAATTATACAACACCCCAACAGATAAAAACCATAAAAAAGAACATTTTAAAAGTTTTCAATTCATCCAAAGTAAATTGTATTTAACAACGAAATAATCTCAGCGGTCATTTCTCCCTTCGGTCGGAATGACAGAACACAAATATGAATCTCGAACAAAAAATAAAATCGTCCATCCGCGATGTGCCTGATTTTCCGAAACAAGGAATTGTTTTCAAAGACATTACACCTATTCTAAAAGATTCAATACTTTGCACAGAGATTGCCGAAGGATTTATTGAGCAGTTGAAAGGAATGAAGATTGACGCCATCGTGAGTACCGAAAGCCGCGGATTCTTTTTTGGTTTTCTTCTGGCGAACAAAATGGGCATTCCATTAATTCCATTGCGCAAACCCGGAAAACTTCCTTACAAAACTATTTCTCAGGAATATGATCTTGAATACGGAAAAGCAAGTGTGGAAATGCATGTGGACGCACTTAAGAAAGAATGGAATGTTCTGATTCACGATGATTTGCTCGCTACTGGCGGAACTGCAGAAGCATCCGCTGTGCTGATAAAAAGGCAGAATGCAAATATAGCGGGCTTTGCGTTTGTGGTAGAACTTGGATTTTTAAATGGAAGAAAAAAACTGGAAACATATTCCCAGAAAATTATTAGCTTAGTAAAGTATTAATTTCATATACAAATGCCACAAACAGAAACACTTTCAGCATCCACCATGGATTTTTCCCTCAGCGAAAATCAAAATATGATTGCGGAAATGATTCGCAAGTTTGGTGATGAGCACATCCGTCCGAAGATGATGGAGTGGGACGAATCGCAAAAATTTCCTGTTGAATGTTTTAAAAAATTAGGAGAACTCGGACTGATGGGCGTTCTCGTTCCTGTAGAATATGGAGGAGCAGGATTTGGCTATATGGAATACGTGACTGTGATTTCTGAAATAGCAAAAATATGTGGTTCGATTGGATTATCTGTTGCCGCACATAATTCACTTTGCACCGGACATATTCTTCAGTTTGGAAACGAAGAGCAAAAGAAAAAATATTTGCCCAAGCTCGCTTCCGCTGAATGGATTGGTGCATGGGGATTAACTGAAGTTAATACAGGCTCTGACGCGGCAAACATGCTTACTACCGCTGTAAAAGATGGAGATTACTATGTAATCAACGGCTCTAAAAATTTTATTACACACGGAGTGAGCGGAGATGTTGCGGTTGTGATTGTACGTACTGGTGAAAAAGGAGATTCTCACGGAATGACTTCTATAATCATCGAAAAAGGAACAAAAGGTTTCAGCGGAGGAAGAAAAGAAAATAAACTCGGCATGCGTGCATCTGAGACAACCGAATTAATTTTTGAAAACTGTCGTGTTCACAAAAACCAGGTGATGGGAAAAGAGGGAGAAGGATTTATTCAGTCGCTGAAAGTTTTAGACGGAGGAAGAATTTCCATCGCTTCACTCGGGCTTGGCATTGCGAAAGGCGCGCTCGAAGCCTCAAAAAAATATTCCAAAGAACGCCAGCAGTTCGGAAAACCCATAGCAGAATTTCAGGCAATCGCTTTCAAACTTGCAGATATGGCAACGATGATTGAGGCGGCAGAATTATTAATCTTTCAGGCAGCATATAAAAAGCAAAATGGTGAAAAGGTGACAAAACTTTCCGCTATGGCGAAATATTATGCTTCAGAAGTTGCCTGTAAAGTTGCCAGCGAAGCGGTGCAAATTTTTGGAGGTTACGGCTATACAAAAGATTTTCCTGTAGAAAAATATTACCGCGATGCAAAACTTTGTACAATAGGCGAGGGAACTTCTGAAATTCAGAAATTAGTTATCGCACGAGAAATATTAAAATAAATTCTATTCATTAATCTAAACTAAACCATCATGAAAAAAAATCTACTTACAATCATTCCATTATTTGTTTCAATATTTTCTTTTTCGCAGCCGGTAACAGTAACCACTGCCGACATTGTTGGTGTTGGAAAAACCATTTACCAGGCAAACGATACTCTTCCCGCAGTATCCATTCTTCCCGGTGGAATGGGAAATCAAACATGGAATTTTTCAGCATTGAATAATCATTATGCAGATACAATGCTGTTCATGAATCCATCCCTGATGCCCAAAGCATCCATGTTTCCATCTTCAAATTTAGGATTGCAACAAGGTGTAGCGAGCCCTGCATGGGTGTTCTTGCTGAATAATTCTTCCGGACTTTATATAATCGGACAATCAGGAGATTTGTTTGGTAACGGAGACACATTGGCAGTTGTTTTTTCAAATAATCAGAGGATAGTAAAATTTCCGGCTAACTATAATGATATCGGTTCGGATACTATTGTGTACCAACTTACCGGAGCTTTTATTTCTCCGGGAATTGATTCACTAAGAATAAAACACATTGGCTTGAGCAGCTATAAAATTGATGCGTATGGAAACCTGACAACGCCCTTAGGAACTTTCAGTACTTTGCGCCAATCTGAAATTAATCATGGGCACGATAGTATCTTTGTACATATACCATCTCCGCCTATGTGGGCTTTTGCGCAGGAAAGTTTTGATTCATCTTACGTATTCCGGTGGTGGACAAATGCTCCCAACGTTGGATTTCCGCTTGTAGAAGTTACGTTTGACAGCACAACTATGGCAGCGGTTTCCGCAACGTGGCTTCTTGCCAATCCTGTTAACACGGCAGTGACAGAAAATTCTATTTCGAATGATGCCGGCATTTTCCCTAATCCTGCAAGTGATGCTGTTAATTTTTCCATGTTAAATATGAATAAAGCAATGATTCAAGTATATGATATGAATGGGAATGAAATTTTCAGCACTCCTGTTATGGGAACAGTAACGAAATTTTCAACTTCTGCTTTTGCAAACGGAATTTATTTATACCGCATTGTGAATGCTGATGGAAAAGAAATGAAGAATGGAAAATTTATTGTGAACAGGTAAAAGTTTTTTTTGTAAATGAAAAGCCCGATAGAAATATTGGGCTTTTCTTTTTGTGCGCCATCCATGTTCTTTTACTATAGGGTGCAAGTCCCGAACACACGTTGATAACGCGAAGTGTTAGCTGAAAGCAAGTGCAATGTTGCGAGGCATTGTGCGGAGGAAGCCGAAGGCAAAAGCAAGTGATAACG
>JACRAM010000089.1 GCA_016213405.1 Bacteroidota bacterium | reverse complement strand
TTCGTTATCACTTGCTTTTGCCTTCGGCTTCCTCCGCACAATGCCTCGCAACATTGCACTTGCTTTCAGCTAACACTTCGCGTTATCAACGTGTGTTCGGGACTTGCACCCTATAGTAAAAGAACATGGATGGCGCACAAACAGAAACCCTTCCCGATGAAAATCGGGAGGGGTTTTTTGTTTTATATATGACTACCTGCCACTCACCTCAGACCATCATTTGCTTTGGTTCATGGTCTGCCGGCTTCTGTCAGACCTCTGTTTCTTCGCATCAGACCTTCGTTTGCTCATGTCAGACCTTGATTCCCATCAGCGTATCCGTTTCTGGACAATGAATACTCAGTTTCTAATCTTTTTTTGTTGCTGTGAAAGTTTGCACCGCCTCTGTGCAAGGTTGCACTGCTTCTGTGAAAGCTTGCACTGCTTCTGTGAAAGGTTGCATTGCTCCTGTGAAAGATTGCACTGCCTCTGTGCAAGATTGCATTGCTTCTGTGCAAGATTGCACTGCCTCTGTGCAAGATTGCATTGCTTCTGTGAAAGATTGCATCGCCTCTGTGTAAGGTTGCATTACTATATTGAAAGCTTGCATTGCATCTGTGCAAGGTTGCATAGTCATTATGTAATATTGCACGGCTGCTTGCTGATGTTGTAAATTTGCTTTGTGGGTTTCCACTCCTTCGGAGCAGCATCGTGCTGTTTCTATTATAGGTTTCACTCAGTGTCCTCAAAAGAGAGACACTGTTTGGACAGAAATGTTCAGAAGAAGAAAAAAACGTGGGTATTGAATACTGCTGAAACAGCAATTTTGAACAGGCAAGATTCTCTGTTTTTTGTCATTGCCAATGCCAATTAAGTTTCGTTCCTTTGGAAAAAGTTTTTACAGATGCAACTTCATTGAAGATTATTCCATCTATACCATAAAACCATATCACATGAAAACTAAAACATTACTCAGCATCCTTTTCACATCTGCCATCTTACCTCTCACCTCTTACATGGCTTTCGCCCAGTGCACTGCGGGATTTACGTATACCATCAACGGAGCAACGGTGGCTTTTACAAACACTTGCTCCGGAAATACTATTCCTTATTACTCATGGAGTTTTGGTGATGGCAATGGAAATAGTGTTGCAAATCCTGCCAATACTTATTTGTACAACGGCAGCTATCCTGTTTGTCTGTATTATTACGGAGATTCTCTGAATCCGCCATTCTGTTCGGCTACTTTTTGCGATACGCTTGTTATAACGAATGCAACCAATCCGCCTTGTAATGCAGCATTCACTACTTATGTTGATCAGGCAAATCCAATCGTTTATTTTAACAATAACTCATCCTATAATGTAAGTTGGTTTTGGAATTTTGGGGATGGAAATACTTCTACAGTGCAGAATCCTGTTCATCAATATTCTGTTAACAGCACCTATTCTGTTTGCCTCACTACCATTACTACTGTTGGTGATACATGTTTTTTCTGTGATACAATCAATTCCACTCCATGTTTGCAATTGCTGAATACTTCGTACACATACACCCTAACCTCCAATACAGCCACATTCACGAGTAATTGCTCAGGAGGTACTTCGCTTTCGTATAACTGGAACTTTGGTGATGGCAATTCTTCCAATCTTCAAAATCCTGTTCATACCTACCAATACAACGGAATTTATTATGCATGCCTTACTTATGGAGACAGCATGGTAGGATGCGCGGAAACGTTTTGTGACACAGTAATTATTACTACAGCAGTTAATCCGCCTTGCAATATTTACTTTTCACATAGTTTCGATTCAATTCCAACAACTCAAGTACATTTTTACGGTTATTCTTCCATTCAGCCCACACAATGGTATTGGGATTTTGGCGATGGAAATACTTCCACTCAACAATATCCCACCCATACCTTTATTTCAAACGGAAGTCATACGGTTTGTCTTACTGTTGTCAGAAGTTATTATGGCGATACCTGCACGTTCTGCGATACAGTAAATATTACTATTCCCGGTCTTCTCAGCGGCTCTGTTTTTTCAGATGCCAATGCAAACTGCGTAAAAGATGGTGGTGATAATCCACTGGCGAACTGGATTGTTAAGGCTCAAGAAACAACCTTATTGACAATTTTTTACGGAGTTGCAAATGCTGCTGGAAATTATACCGTGACGGTGCCCGCAGGAAATTACCTGCTGACTTTACTACCTTTTAATACTTACTGGAATCAGGTTTGTCCTGTTTCTCCTTTAACCTATTCGGTTTCTGTTGCACAACAAGCTACAGTTAGTAATTTGAATTTCGGAATGCAGGCAGTTGTTAGCTGCGCAGACCTTACTGTGGGGATAGGTTCGACCAATCAACGCAGATGTTTGACGAATAATTATTTTGTAGTGCAGGGCGCTAACAATGGAACCATCGCTGCGTCAAATGTTCTTCTGAAAGTTGATTTTGATACTCCGCTTGGAAGGATTATTCCGCTCAGCAGCACCCTGCCGTGGGATAGCATTTCTGGAACAGAATATTTCTGGAAGCTGGGAACAATGATTTCCGGACAATCTGTTTCTTTCACCGTTACCGATTCCGTTTCATGCGCTGCTGCTCAGGGCGATACGCTTTATGCTGCAGCTTTCATAAGCCCAACGCTGGGTGATTGCAATTTAAACAATAACGCCATTGAAGACTTTAAAACGATAACCGGTTCCTATGACCCAAACGAGAAAAGGGCGGTTACCACTTCCAATAAAATTTCCATCACGCAGGGTATTGTTCTGGCAACGGATACTATAGATTACCATATTGGATTTCAAAATACAGGAAATGATACTGCATTTACCGTAACTGTGTACGATACACTTGACAGCGATTTAAATATCCAGTCTGTGATTAGCGGTGTGAGCACTCATGCTTATACGTTTGAATTGCTCGGAGCAAATGTGCTGAAATGGACATTCAACAATATTCTTCTTCCTGACAGCAACATCAATGAACCGTTAAGCCATGGTTTTGTGAAATTCCGCCTTCGTCAGAAATCCAACAATCCTATTGGCACAGTAATTAAAAACAGCGCAGCTATTGTTTTTGATTTTAATTTGCCTGTGATTACTGATACGGTTGTTTTGACAGTAGGCACTCCTCTGAATGTTCCGGAAGAGAAAGGAAACGAAGATAATATCATAACAATATATCCTAATCCATCAAATGGCGTATTCGTTGTTGTGAGTGAAATAAAGTTATCTCATATAGAAATTTATAACTTATTAGGAAAAATGGTTTTGAATGTGCCTGCTAATCAGTCAACACATCTGCCAATTAATCTTTCTGCCCTGACCGATGGAATTTATTTTCTTCAAATAAAAACCGCAGACAGAGTTGTTGCACAAAAAATTATTATCCAGAGGTAAAAAGAAAAGGGCGGGAATCCCGATACCTATCAGGACCCGCACTTTAAACAAAAAATACTTTTCTCTTTAAAACGAAAAGAAGAAGAAGCAAACAGCCGCCCATTCTCTTTTAACTCCGCTTGCATAACCGATTGTGCTGTGGCTGGAGTTCTCCACGGTGCCATTGTCTTTTACATAGCCAATAGTGGAGTGGCTGGAGTTTTCAACTGTGCCGTCTGATTTTACATACCCCACAGTGGAGTGGCTGGAGTTTTCAATCGTTCCATCCGATTTAATGTAGCCGATGGTTGAGTGGCTGGAATTCTCAATCGTTCCATCTGATTTAATGTAACCCGATGTGGAGTGGCTGGAATTTTCAATCGTGCCGTCTGATTTGATGTAGCCGACTGAACTGTGGCTTCCGCTTTCAATGGTTTGCGCGCTCAGGGCAAATGCAAACATTGCTGTTACTGCAAGTGACAAAATTTTTTTCATTGTGAATTTTTTAAAAGTGATTGTTAGTTGGGCAAAAGTATATTAAATATCCTTTCAAAACTCTTTATGCTTTTTGAGGGTGTACGACAAAATGCACTATTCTATTCAACTCTTTCAGAGTTGAATTTTGCAGGTTCTATTTTACTCCTTATTTCATACGGAGTTATTCATATTAAATCCCGCAAAGCGGGATTAAGATAAATAACCCCTGATAAAATCAGGGGAAGAAAAAACATGGAGTTCTGGAAACCCTGAAAGGGTTTAATATTTTAATCAGTGCATTTTGTCGTACACCCCTTTTTGAGGAAAATAAAAAAGTCCTGACGATGCTGTCAGGACCCTTCTATTTGTTTGTTTCAAGAATTATTTCGTGCGACTGCTGGTAAGAAGCGTTACAGTGCCTGTGAGATTTTTCATCTCTTCGCCTGTTGAACGGATGTAAATAAAGTCAAGGGTATAAAAATAGGTTCCGTCAGTAAGCAATTGTCCGGCAAGAGAGTGACCATCCCAGCGTATTTCATCGGCAGTGGTTTCAAACACTTTGGCTCCCCATCGGTCAAAAATGGTTACATGAAATTCTTTCACTCCGCTGTTAGGAATATACCAAACATCGTTCTGCCCGTTTGCATCGGGAGTGAATACGTTCGGAACAAGAATTCCTTCATTCACAACAAGAATTTTTGTAATCGTATCCAAACATCCGAACTGATTCGTTACTATTTGTGTTACCGTATAAGTGCCTGCCTGAGGATAATAGTGAATAGGATTTTGAACGGAAGAAGTGTCTCCATCGCCAAAGTTCCATGTCCATGTTAAGGGAGGAGCGGTAGCTGAATCAATAAAGTTCCATGTGTTGTTGAAAGGTCCAATGGAGATTGTATCGAATCCGGCAAAAGGGCTTGGAGCAAGATTAACGGTGCAGTTGGCAGGAAGCGAGGGGCAAGGTCCCAATCCGCTTGCCACTACAGAAACTGTTCCGCTTGTTCCGCCCCAGCTGACTAAAATGCTGTCTGTGCCCTGTCCGCTTACAATGGTTCCTCCATTCACTGTCCAGTTATAAGAAACTGCCACTCCGCTTGAGGTAAACCAAACTGCAGGGGAAAACTTACAGAAAGAATCAGGGCAGGCAAGGAACGGTGTAACAGGTTTCATGCGGGTAAGAATATACGGATCGTTGTTTCCGATAGGAGAAATGTTTGCCCAGTTAGCCGCTTCAAGTCCGCTGAGTGCAGGGGGCTGAGCAGAAGCAGGCGTTACAGTACCCATGTTGTTCCACCAGGTGATTGTCGGAATATTCCATTGTGCGAGTCCATCCCAAATGCCGTCAGCAGCGGGATCAAAATAAATGGCTATGGCAGGATCGGAAGTTCCGAAAGTTCTGTCTATGCGGTGGTAATAAT
Organism: Bacteroidota bacterium; assembly: GCA_016213405.1. Classification (NCBI taxonomy): domain Bacteria; kingdom Pseudomonadati; phylum Bacteroidota; species Bacteroidota bacterium. Next base: position 3,077 of record JACRAM010000089.1, on the reverse strand, counting down.
CAGGATTCACCTGACAAATAGTAGTATCTACAAGAGATGTATCGTACGTATCAATCGAAGCAAGATTGTTTGCAAGGCGAGCGGCATAGGTATTATTTGTTGCGGCAGAAGGTGTAATCAATACAGGGCGGTAACGTGTAGTGCCTAAGCTTGAACCTGTAGGGAAAAGATAAGCGGCCGTTGTGCTGGTTGCGCGGGATAATCTTCCAACTCCAACACTGCTTACAAAACCTTCGCTGCCTGCTGTTGTATTATTGGTTACGCAAGTGGAGGAAGAATTCAAAACGAACAGGGTATTCACATCGGTATCAAGTTCCCGGTCATTAATGGTGAACGTTCCTGTGGCATCAACATTCGCATCAAGCGTTTGAGATTTTTTCTTGTTGTTACCGCTGCCGGTGCCTGTAAGAGTAAGATTATGAAAAGTAGTTACAACAGTTCCGGTAATCATTTCCTGCAAGTTGCCGTATAATTCAACCGTACTGTTGTCTGCAGTGAAAGTGGCATTGTTCACCCAATTCTGCTCCACGTTGTAATAACCGTTTCCGTGCAGAGTGGAATTGTTGTTGAGCGTAACATCACCGGGGTTTGGATACAAAGTAGAATTCAACGTAACCCACATCTGTCCGTTGTGCTCAAAGTCACCGTTCGAAGTAGAAGAATTGTTTTCTAATCCTCCATTAATCCCAATGATTGATTGGGAACCTGTCCAGATGGTAGCCCCGTTGTTGTAAAAAATTTGCGAGAACAGGCAACATGGCGATGTGATGAGAAAGACGAGTAGTGTAGAGAGTTTCATCATTAATTTTTATTTGTTGACTGTGTTGTTTCACGATGCAACAAAGATATACTAAAATATTCTAACAGAAAGTATAATCTTTTGTTGCCTTTTTTAACAAGTTCACCCCGTTGGATATGCTTTTCTAAATGTATCGTTCATAAATTAACCGATTATCCTACGGGGTTAAAACAGTATTTTAGCGCTGTGTTTGTCCTTTAGACGTTAAAACCCTTTCTAAGGTTGCATTTTCAATGAGAAAAAATTCATCAAACGACCTCTTCCATATCATTTATGAAGTGGTGAGGCATATCCCAAAGGGAAGAGTTACTTCTTATGGAGCCATTGGGAAATATCTTGGCTCAGGAAAATCGGCAAGAATGGTGGGATGGGCAATGAATGCTGCAGGTTCACAGAAGAAATATGTTCCCGCACATCGGGTTGTGAACAGAAACGGGGAACTGACAGGCAAGCAACACTTCGGTCATCCAAAACTCATGCAAAAACTTTTGGAGAAGGAAGGAATTAAAGTAAAGAATGATAAAGTAGTGAACTTTGAGAAATTGTTTTGGGATCCGGCAATGGAACTAAAATTGTAGAGAGACTCAAGTCACGAAGGACTCCTGCGGAGATTCCACAATAAACACATCTCTGATGTGCAATAAATACTATTTTTTTACAGCTCTAAGTTATTTTTATTTCGGCAATTTATTTTTTTCAGCAGGAGCAGGGCTGAAACCCGGAGCAGGTGTTTGTATTTTTTCTGATGAATTATTTATTACCGCAGCAGGCACTTTGTATTGAGAAGGAGTTTCTCCTAAGTCATTTACAAATGTTTTTTCCTTATTAGCATTGGTATTATCTCCAACTATTCCGGAAGAAGGAAAAAACTGCGGAACTGTTACAACATCATTTTGTTTTACAAGTTTTTCTACCAACGTTTTAAGTTCATCAATTTGTTTTTGTTGGTCTTTGTTTTTTTCATTCAGTTCCTGAATTGCTTTGATGGCAACAATCTGCGTGTTATAAGAATCCATTTGTAGAATCTCATCACTATGTGCTATATCGCTTTCAAGAAATTCTCCACTTCCTTTCACCGATTCCGGAAATACTTCTTTGTATTCTTGCGCGATATAATTATAATAGTAGTGGTCGTTGGCTGCAATAAAAGGATTTCGTCTTTTCCATTCATCGGTATACTTAAACTTTACAGGGTGCAGTTTCATGATAATACCCAGTGCATTATCTATATCCTGAATATCGGTTTTAATTCTTCTGTCGGAATTAGCCAGCCAGGCGGTAGCAGTTGTTTTAGAAGCATCTCCATTTACTTCAAGCACATTAGTTACCGGCAATCTGTTAATGCCTACAAGTCCGCCAGTTGTTATCTTAACTCCAAAAGCAGAACCGGACCAGGGAGCCAATAGTAAGTTACCACCAGAAAAAATTACTGCATTGTCATTGGCTTGCGTAAGAGGATTATATGCGCCTGCCCAAACAGTGCCCGGCATAATATTCATAAACCTTGTTCCATCTGTAAAATAAACTCCATCAAGAGATGTAGCAGTAGAAACAGTTAATTTACTTCCGGGAACTGTTGTTCCGATACCCACATTTCCGCTATTCATTATTCTCATTCTTTCCTGATTAGTGCCTCCGTCATTTTTTGTCATAAAGCGTAGAGCTCCTCCGTAATCATTAGCGGTTGTAGTGCCCTCAACCACTGTTCCGATAGATGCGATATAGGTGTTCCAAGCAGCATTGTAACCGCTGATTGCCCAGGCAATATATCCAGAAGCTGTTCCGGCAACAGGAGCTGCAGCTTTATTATCTATGATAAATAGTGGTCTCACTCCTCCATTACGAGCAGATAGATTTAACACCGTTCCACCAGCGCCAAATTGACTGTTATCACCCGGTTGCATGGGACCTGTTGTGCCGATTCCCACATTTGTTGAAGCTGTAGCGGTATTCACACCGTTAATGCTTCCAAGAACAATAGCGTTGCTCTCTGCAACCTCAGCAAAAGCGCCAATAGCAGTTGCATTGGTTAAAGCGCCACCTCCAACGCTTACATTTGCCAGATATCCTACAAAAGAATTATTGGAACCGGTGGTAACTCTATCCCCTGTAGCAATGGTAATACCTCCTGGACGAGATCTGTAAGCTTCCCCTGAATTAGTACAGTTTAAAATTAGACTTTTGGGTCTAATTTTAAACCGATGAACAAAACACGATTCAACGAAACACAAATTCTGACCATACTCAAGGAGTATGAAGCAGGAAAAACTGCCAATGA
>JACRAM010000088.1 GCA_016213405.1 Bacteroidota bacterium | reverse complement strand
ATAATAGACATTATTCAGATTAAGATGTTATATCCACGATTTTCAACACAGAGTTCACAGAGTTTAATGAGTTTCACAGAGCAGAACTCTCTGTGTAACTCTGTCTGCTCAGTGTTCTCTGTGTTAAAGATTTTTTTCATTCGTAATATATCTAAAATCAAGTACATAAACCCTTATTCGGAATAATGTCTAATTAATACCTATACACATGGACACACTTCGGGAAAAATTTGCAGAGAAAGCTCTGCCAGCCGCTGCAGATGTAAAGGCATTCATCAAAGAGCATGGCGATAAAAAGCTGGGCGAATACACCATTGCTCAGACCTATCAGGGCATGAAAGGAATTGTCGGGCTGGTTACCGAAACTTCCAAATTGGATCCTGAAGAGGGAATCCGTTTCCGTGGATATAGTATCCCTGAACTTCGGGAAAAACTTCCGAAAGCGCCAAAAGGTTTTGAACCGCTTCCTGAAGGAATTTTTTATCTCATGCTGATGGGAGAACTTCCCACGAAAGAAGATGTAATGAATTTGGGTAATAGCTGGGGAAGAAGAGCCATTGTTCCTAAACACGTTTTTGATACGCTGGATCATCTTCCAAGTAACACGCATCCGATGACGATGCTCAGTATTGGCGTAATGGCTTTGCAAACTGAATCTGAATTTGCCGAAGCTTATCACAAAGGCATCAACAAAAAAAATTATTGGGAGTATGTGTATGAAGATGCGATGAATCTGATTGCGCGTTTGCCCCGCGTTGCCGCTTATATATACAGGAAGAAGTATCATAATGGTGAGCACATTGAACCCAACCCGAAACTGGATTGGGCGGCAAATTTTGCACACATGCTCGGCTATGAATCCATTGATGTCCGCAGATTGATGCGTTTGTATCTTACCATTCATGCTGACCACGAAGGCGGAAATGTTTCTGCTCATGCAACACATCTTGTGGGTTCAGCGCTGAGCGATCCTTATCTTTCTTTTGCAGCTGGATTGAACGGATTAGCCGGCCCTCTTCATGGGCTTGCCAATCAGGAAGTGATTCACTGGATTTTTGAATTGCAGGATGAACTCAAAACAAAACTTCCCACAGAACAGCAGATCGCTGATTATATTAAGAAAACTTTGGAAAATGGAAAAGTAGTTCCGGGTTACGGGCACGCTGTGCTTCGCAAAACCGATCCGCGCTTTACAGCTCAGCAAGATTTTTATAACCGCTACATCAAAAAAGACGGACAAGTAAGCGAACTTTGCGAAATAGTTCAGATGATTTATAAAGTTGCTCCTCCGATTTTGGAAAGCACCGGAAAAATAAAAAATCCTTGGCCCAATGTAGACGCGCATAGCGGTGCATTGCTCATGCATTACGGAATTAAAGAATTTGAATACTACACCGTTCTCTTTGGTGTGTCGCGCGCGCTGGGTGTGATGGCATCGCTCATTTGGGACAGAGTTCTCGGAATGCCGCTTGAACGCCCGGGTTCTATTACGATTGCTGGGCTGAAAAAGAAAGTAGGCGTAACTGTTTAATGAGAGGACTTTAACCTTAGTAGAAAAGATAATCTGTTTTTTCTTCAACCTTATTACCTTATTATTAGTTTAAATTGAAAATAGAATACCATAATTTATACACGCATTTTATATTTACAACATTGCATCGCCAGCCCATCATTGCTGAAAAGAACCGTGAAAGGATTGAAAAGTACATAACAGGAATAGTAAATAATAATGATTCGCAGTTGTATGCTATTTATGCCAATCCCGAACATGTGCATATTCTTGCATCACGCTCGCCAAAATTATCTGAGGTAAGTTTAGCTTCGATTATTGCCAAAAGTTCGCTCAAATTTATTATTGAAAATAAACTATGCGCTGTAAAATTTGCGTGGCAGGAATCCGCTTCTGCATTTTCCGTCTCGAAATCGGATGTTGACAGAGTTTGTAAGTATATACTTAATCAGCCTGAGCATCATCGGAAGGTTACTTTTACAGAGGAATATGAAAAATTCATAAAGTTTTATCAAAAGACTTTGCAAATAATGTAAGGTAATAAGGTTTTGTTTTTAGTTATCTGTTTTTTCTACTAAGGTTTAAGGCAAAAGAACAAACATATCACCGGGTTTAACCTTAGTAGAAATAAAAACGCCCGTCAATAATCAACCTTATTACTTTATTTTCGAATAAGCCTAATTTCTATTTTTGCTCAAATGTACAAATCCCAAGAACATTTCATTTCTGAGCTTGAAAAAGCAGGCGAACTCATCCGTATTAAAGAGTTTGTTAATCCTCATCTTGAAATTGCTGAAGTAGTTGACCGAATTTCCAAATCAAATCACAACAAAGCATTATTATTTGAAAATACCGGAACTGGATTTCCTCTTCTCATCAACGCCATGGGTTCAGAAAAAAGAATGTGCATGGTGTTGGGAGTAGAAAAACTGGATGATGTGGCAAAAGATATTGAGACATTATTTCATTCGCTGACTTCCCCTAAAAATTCTCTTTCAGATAAATTGAAGATGCTTCCTGAACTGGGAAAGATTTCTTCCTGGATGCCGAAGAAAATAAATGGAAGAGGCGAATGTCAGGATATTGTTATTTCTCCCTCCCTATTGGGGAGGGTCGGGGTGGGGCTCTTTCCCGTGATGAAATGCTGGCCGCACGATGGTGGAAATTTTCTTACGCTTCCGATTATTCACACCGTTGACCCCAATAACGGAATACGGAATGTAGGTTTATATCGAATGCAAGTGTTCGGACCGAAACTCACGGCAATGCACTGGCACAAGCATAAAGTTTCTGCCGGGCATTTTAACGAATACAAAAAACTTGGTAAGAAAATGCCCGTGGCGGTTGCGCTTGGAGGCGATCCGCTGTATGTTTTCTCTGCTGCCTGCCCGCTTCCGCCCAATTTTGATGAATACATGTTCACGGGTTTTCTGCGGAAGAAAAAAGTAGAACTCGTAAAATGTTTAACGCAGGAAATGTACGTGCCTGCCGATGCGGATATAATTATTGAAGGTTATGTTGACCCCGTTGGACATGAATCCAAGTCCCACGGGGTTGACCCGAATGAAGAATTCATTTTAGAAGGACCGTTTGGCGACCACACCGGATATTATTCTTTGGCGGATTATTATCCGAAGTTTCATATTACCTGCATCACGCATAAGAAGAATGCAATCTATCCATCCACCATAGTCGGCATTCCCCCGCAGGAAGATGCTTGGATGGGAAAAGCTATTGAAAGAATTTTTCTTGCACCGATTAAGATGACTATTCTTCCGGAGATCATTGACATGCACATGCCGGTGGAAGGCGTGTTTCACAATCTCGTCATCGTTAAAATTAAAAACGAATACGAAGGGCACGCACAGAAAGTAATGAACGCCATGTGGGGAGCAGGGCAGATGATGTTCAATAAAATTCTGGTGATTGTGGACGGTAAAACGAACATTCACAACTACGAAGAAGTAGCAAGAGCTATTTCTGATAATGTAGATATTGCAAATGATATTTACTTTTCCCAAGGACCGATGGATGTGCTCGACCATGCCTGCTCCAAGTTTGCGTTTGGAGGCAAAATGTGTTTGGATGCAACTGCCTCTCCCCAACCCTCTCCCAAGGAGAGGGAGAATAAATTTCCTTTATTAGCTTTAAAATTGTTCGCCACAGATATTCAAAAAACATTTTCAGAAATAAAAGGCATTAATTCATCTCTGTTAGAAAAAGAGATTTCTGTTTTATTTATTTCTGTAGAAAAGAATCGTAAAAATCATATTAAGGAGTTGAATGAAAAAATATTTTCTTTACTCACTTCCCTTGGGGAAGGGGTGGGAATGGGCTCTGGGCTTTTTGTGATTTATGTTGAAGACAAAGCAGATATAACCGATATCAAAGACTGCATCTGGCGCTTCGCCAACAACTTCGACCCGAAACGTGACTCGTTCCCCTCTCCTGCAGGAGAGGGGTTAGGGGTGAGGTCTGGAATTGGATTAGACGGAACAAGAAAATCTAAACAGCACGACAACTTTGACCGCCCCTGGCCCAATATTATTTGTTCAGATGAAAAAACTATAAAGAGCGTTGATGAAAAGTGGAGTAAGATGTTCGGTTCCCTTTCTTTTATATCATCCCCTTCACTGAAATATAGAAATCAACTCTATAAAGGTGCAGCAGTCGCAGAGGAATAAGGTAATAAGGTTTGGTTTTGTTTTTTGTTATTGGTTTCTACTAAGGTTTATTCGGAATAGAAATTATCCTCATTGCTTGTATTTAACCTTAGTAGAAAATGTTAATCCTCCAATTTTTGCTGACCTTATTACCTTATCTGAATATCAATCTGTAATTATCAATTTCTCAGTTGCAATGACCTCTTTTATTCCTTCCCCCTCTCTCAAATACCTAAAACAACTTTACAAAGGCGGGGCGGTGGCTGAAGAGTAACTTATGTAAGTAGCAAAACGTCATATGAGAGAAAATTAATCTCTTGTGAAAAAAATATTTTTCTATTCTTTGATAATTCTTTTCTTGAAAGCGAAAGCTACTTTTGCAGGAGATAATCTTAGTGCCGTAACTCCTTTGGTTTTTTCTTCATTTATTATTCCCGGGAATCTTGGTATATGCGGATTAAATACTCTTCAGATTTGTAAGAAAGAAAAACAAGAAAAAATATATCCTATTCTTGGTCTTTGTTCGGGTACGTTTCAGGTTTATTTAGGTGCGCTAACTTTTCCAGGTAATAATAATAGGTTCGATTCTGATAAAACCTTAGCGATAGTTGATATAGGAATTGGAACAACAACAATTATTACGAGCGCATGGAATTTAATTTCAAATAGAAAAAGAAAAGAAAAGAAAGTAAGTTGGAATATTTATAGTTTTCCTTTGCAGGGGAAAATAGGAATAGGTTTTTCTTTATCAAAATCTATTTAAATACAAACATGTTGTCTTAATTTTATGATTTCCCCTCCCCCTTCGGGGGTTAGGGGGCTTTTTATACTAAGGCGATGCTGTGGCGGAGGATTAATATTATTTCTTCGCCTCAGTTGGAGTACTTGCCTCTGTTTCCTCAATCGCTTTCACCAATCTCTTCCGGCTTCCATCCTTCAATGCAGCATGAATAATTAATTTCAAAAGTTGATATTATTGAGTGAAGTAAAATCCAAATTAAAAACAGTCTGAAACTTAATAAACAGGTCTGTGATAATTATCACAGTTGATTTTAATGACATTTCACATTTTTACGAACGAAAAATTTATGTTTCAATTTCCAAACAAAAATCAATGTATCCTTGTGCTATTTGCAAAGTGAATGATAAATGTTTCACAACTTCATTAAGTAAAAATGAATTAGCCGAGTTAGCAAAGCACATACATATTAAGCATGCAAAAAGAAATGAAGCCATTTATCACGAGAATAAAAATGCAAACAGCGTTTTTGTAATCGTGCATGGCACTGTTAAGTTGGAGCATCAGAATGCGCAGGAGCAGCCGGTTATCATGCGCATTGCCCGTTGTGGCGAACCATTAGGGCTTGAAGCGTTGCTTAGCAAACGGCAATATTTTATGTTGGCAATTGCTTTGGCCGATACAAAGTATTGTTCCATTTCCGCATCACAGGTTGAAAAAATTATTTCACAAAATATGAGCGCCTGTGCAAAGCTGATGGAAGCACTGCAAAATGAACAGGAACGTATTTGCAACTATTCTATCCTAATGATTTCGGGTTCGTCAGAAACAAAACTGGCACAGGCATTGCTTTCATTGAGCGACAATGATGGAAAGGTGAAAATTACAAAAGAAGAAATTGCTTTAATGACGGGCTTGACCAGAGAAACAGTTTCAAGAATACTGAGCCGCCTGAACACAAAAAAAATAATTAAAACGCTGCAGCGCGAGGTACTGATTTTACTTCGGGCGGAACTGGAAAAACTGGTACACGGTATAGAGTAAAAGTCATGTATACCAAAGGTAGTCAGAAATCCGAAAATGATTACACCGATGAAACAACAAAATAGCAATCTGTGTAATCTTGTCTTTTTTCGGAAATCTGTGTAATCTCAGTATAAACTATTTCAATTGCCCATAACAAACCCAAACAAACCAGAATACCTTAAGTGCGCGGCTGCCCTTTTGCTCGCGCTGGCAATTTTGTTCATTGATTTTCAATTGCCCCTTGGCATTGCCATTGGTATGTTCTATGCGTTACCATTGCTTGCTACTTTATGGATTCGCCACCGCCCATGCCCATTGGTTTTTTCTATCCTGTTCACCTTATTTATTCTCATTGGATTTATTAAACCGCTTGCTGAAAATGTTAATTGGAATGTCGCCATTGTAAACCGCGCGTTCTCCGTTCTTATTGTCTGGCTCTGCCTGTTTTTTATTTCTAAAACAAAAGAACACACGGCACAACTAAAGAAAAGCAGCAAAGAAGCAACCGATTATAAATTTTCGCTCGATGAAACAGCCATAGTAGCCATAACCGATGTTAAAGGAATCATCCAACAGGTAAATGATAACTTCTGTAAAATATCAAAGTATACCCGAGAAGAATTAATTGGGCAGGACCACCGCATTATTAATTCAGGGCATCATCCAAAAGAATTTTTTAAAGAGTTGTATGCCACCATTGCAAACGGAAAAATATGGAGAGGCGATGTGAAAAATAAAGCAAAAGACGGAAGCTACTACTGGATAGATACCTCCATCGTTCCTTTCCTCAGCGAACAAGGCAAACCCTATCAGTATGTGGTTATCCGCACCGATATTACCGATAGAAAAAATGCCGAAGAACAAATAAAAAAGATGAATGCCGAACTGGAACAAAAAGTGATTGAACGCACAGAAAAACTAACACAGTCAGAAAAACAGATACGGAACTTCGCAGCGCATCTTAACAAAGTGCTGGAAGATGAACGGGCGCACATTGCACGTGAAATGCATGACGATATAGGTCAGCAGTTGACGGGAATAAAAATGGGCATTTCATCATTTAAAAAACTGAGCAACGCAGATAATGGCATAGAAGCAAAAATAAACGGAATGATGAAGGATGCCGACAACACCATACAATCCCTGCGGAAAATTGCCACACAGCTCCGCCCCGGAATTTTAGATACGCTCGGACTGATTCCTTCCATTGAATGGCTTGCCGGTGAGTTTGAAAAAAAGACGGGTATTAAATGCAAGGTCACCAGTAGCAGCGACATCGGCAGTAGTTTGACTGCAATTGTTCCTGCCACTGCTACTGCCACTGCTTTTTTCCGCATCTGCCAGGAATCGCTCAACAATATTTCAAAGCACGCCAAAGCGAGTGAAGTAGTTATCAATGTAAATCATGACAAAGATTCATTGATGTTGAAAGTATCCGACAACGGGAAAGGAATCTCAAGCGAGAAATTAGAAAATCCATTTTCCATGGGATTACTCGGCATGCGCGAGCGCGCAAATATTATAGATGCTGATTTCGAAATCATGAGCAAAAAAGATTTCGGCACAACAGTGCAATTGAAAACAAAACTAAAATAACCCCAACCCGCCAAATGGCGCGTTCAAACTCTCCCTTCGGGTGTAAGGGGGCTTCTTAACAAAGGCGGTGCGGTAACTGAGGACTAAAAGCAATTTCATATCTTTGTATAAATTAGGATGAAAGTACGAGAAGCCATACGCTTGATTGAAAAGGATGGTTGGTTTTTGGTTAGACAGAAAGGAAGTCATATGCAGTTTAAACATTCTGTCAAGAAGGGATTAGTTACTATAGCATGTCATCGTATGTCGGATGATATTGCGCGTGGTACGCTTGCCAGCATAGTACGACAAGCCCAAATAGATAAATCGGATATAAAATGAAAAAATATTTAATTGTAATAGAGACAACAAAAAGCGGCTTCAGCGCATACTCTCCTGATATACTTGGTTGTGCAGCAACGGGTAAAACAAAAAAAGAAGTTGAAAAAAATATGTATGAAGCTATTCAATTTCATCTCGAAGGATTGTCAGCAGAAGGATTGCACCTGCCTGAAAACAAGACCGAAAGCGAAATGCTTGTATTTGCTGTAGCAGAACCAAAAGCACATTACGGAAAAGGTAAATAAATACCGCAACCAACTTTACAAAGGCGGTGCAGTGGCGGAGGAATAGTTTATTTTCTTCCAAATATTCCCAAAGTTTTTTCCAACCTTGCCTGTTTCAAAGCAGGACAAGCGAAAATAAAAATAGAACCTGCCAAAATAATTGCAGAAACGCGCTATGAAAAAGATTATTCTGTCAAAATAATTTCCAACCTTGCTCGTTTTAATTATGGAACAGGCAAGACCAAAATAAATTTGACGATTCCTTATGCAAAACTCACATGGTTGGAAAAAAATCTCAGCATTTGTCTTTTATTTCGAGGCAATCCCGCTTTGAAAATTCCGTACTATTAATTCAAAGTTGGGATGACTATAATGCTTCGGGCGAATTAGCAAGTAAAGATGAGTTAGTACGCTTTTGCGCAGATGTAAACACAAAAAATAATAGCGTAACCACTGCAAAAATTCCTTTAGACAACGCCCGCTCAGAGCGGAAAGCGCTTTGCTTTTTCAATAACAAGCTGAACAATGCCCAATGTTTTGAAAAATTGCTCACACAAATTGCAAATTATATCGCATCTGAAACGGGGAATAAGAGTGTATATTATAAAAGAGCGCATGACATGCTGAAAAAGCTCAAGCCTCACTTTTACAAACCCAAACAAAAAAAGAATAAACGAAAGATAAAACACAAGCACGAACGGAGTTTTAATGCTGTAACAGGTTTTGCAGATAATACGCTTGCATTAATTGAAGAATTGATCGAAAACGGTTTTTACCGGAACCCTTCCGATGCAGCTATTTCCCTTGATGGAATACAAAACCTCTCATACAACCTGCACGCGCTGAATAAGAAAATTATTTTATACGATACCCGCTATAAAATGGCAGTGGTAGAGCGAAAGGATTGTTACAAATCAATGAGAGAACGGATACGCATGATAAAAAAATATCTCGCCAGTTTTCCGGAAGGGAAAGTATCAAATCATTTTATTGAGTTTGTGAGAGCGGTGAAAGGATAGAAGAAAAAAACTCAGTTATCCGTAATTATTAATTTCTCTGTCGTAAAAGATTTATCACCCTCAGTTAAGCGAATAAAGTACAACCCGCTTGCCTGCCCCTTCGGGAGTAAATTGTCGCGGTGCAAAGTAATTGTTTGCCCATTAATATTTTTCAATTGTTTTACTTGCTGCCCGAAACAATTGTAAACGGTGAGAGTTGCGTTCTTTAAAAGATTATTTGAATGTAAAGTTGTTTGGGTGGAGAAGGGGTTGGGGTATATAGTGAAACTATCTCCTTTATTATTTTCAGAAATATTTGTTAGGGTAATAGCATAACAGGTAGAAGTATCCGTGCAATTGTTTTGGGTAACTGAGGCAGCATAATTTCCGTTTACTGTTGCTGAATAAGTCTGATTGGTTGCGCCAGAAATTACAGCAAAATTATTGTTACAGTCAAGCCACTGATAAGTTGCTCCTGTGGCGTTTGCTGTAAGCGAATTAATGGAAACAGATACGGATGTGTCCACCGTGTTTATCGTAAGGTTCAGTGTCATCACACTGTCGCAGCCCATAGCATTGAGAATGGTATCGGTAAAAGTTCCCGAAATGGTATAGGTATTACTTTGCCAAGTGTAACTGAAGCAGGCGGTTTGATTCAAGGTTGAACTTGAAGTGGGTTTTACAGTAAGCGTTGTAATAATTACACTGTCGCAGCCGTTAATTGTTTGCAGTGTATCGTAATAAGTTCCTGAGGCAGTTTGGTAATTTCCGCCTGTCCAAATGCTGTCACCGCTGCAAATTGCCAAAGCAACCGGAGTGTTGTATTTTGAATGTAAGGCAAGCGTTGTTATTAATACGCTGTCGGCACCGCACGTGGTGGAAAGCGTATCGTAATAAGTTCCTGCCGTTGTTTGATAATTTCCCTGCAGGAAAATACTATCCCCGCTGCAAATTGCTGCCGCTGACTGAACAGTGTATGATGGATTTACGGAGAGCGCGGTTTGAAGCACACTTGTGCACCCGGCCGGAGAAATAATAGTATCATAATATATTCCTGCTGCGGATTGATACGCGCCCTGCAGGAAAACACTGTCTCCGCTGCAAATTCCAATCTGTTGGTTAGTGATAATCATCTGGTCAATTCCTCCGGTCACTGTTTTAAGAATGGTTCCGTTATCGCCTGCCGTATAGCCGGTATTAGTATCTGTAAAATAAATTGAGTTTAAAATATAATTTGTGCCCGCTGCCTGCGCAGTCCAGTTGGCGCCTCCATCTATAGTTTTCAGAATTATGCCTCCTCCGCTGGCTGCATAGCCGATATTCGGAGCGGGAAAAAAAATTGAATTAATTGAACCTGATATTCCGCTCGTCTGCGGAACCCAGTTGGCGCCTCCATCAACGGTTTTAAGAATGGTTCCGTTGCTGCCTGCTGCATAACCGGTATCGGTACTTGTGAAAAAAAGAGAATACAAATATACTGTTGTGCCGCTCGTCTGCGCAGTCCAGTTGGTGCCGCCATTTACGGTTTTATAAATTGTGCCACCTGAGCCCGATGTCCAGCCGGTATCCTTTGATGTGAAAAACACCGACCTTAACAACGGTGTTCCGGGCGGCTGCTGTGCCACCCAGTTTGCTCCGCCATCAACGGTTTTTATAATTCTTTCACCGCTGCTGCTGGTGCCGCCCACTGCATAGCCGGTGTTTGCATCTGCGAAATAAATTGAATATATCGGGTTATTTCCCGGAGGCATTTGCTGCGAAACCCAGTTTAATCCGCCATCAACAGTTTTGTAAATGAATAAGCTGCTTGCCGCATATCCTGTATCGGCCGATGTAAAAAAAACATCCTCTATGGTGCCGGACATTGAAACATTTAATTTCGTCCAGACTGCACCGCTATTCACAGTTTTAAGAACTGTGTTGGATGCACCGGCAGCGTAGCCTAAACTGCTGTTTACAAAAAACACAGCGTTCAGGTTAGAAGAAGTTCCGCTCGAAATAAAAGCCCAGTTTGTGCCGGCATCGGTGGTCTTAAGAATTAAACCCACAGCAAATTCTCCTGCGGCATAGACAGTGTCAGTGCCTGTAACACAAATTGAGTTTAATGCTAAACTTCCGGTAATTGTTTGAATGTTCCAGTTTAATCCGCCATCTGTGGTTTTAAGAATTCTTCCTGCGCTTTGTCCGCCAGCCGCATAGCCGATGCTGGAATTTATGAATGCAGCCGAATATAACGATTGAGTGGTTCCGCTTGTTTGCGCAGCCCAGTTTGTTCCGCCATTAACGGTTTTAAGAATTGTTCCGCTGCCTCCTGCTGCGTAACCTGTATCGGAAACTGGGAAATTAACTGAATATAAAGTGACGGTTACTCCGCTTGTTTGCGCAATCCAGTTTGTGCCGGCATTAATTGTTTTAAGAATGGTTCCGTTTGTGCCCGTTACATAACCCGTATCAGCAGCCGTGAAAAAAACGGAGCGCAATGTCTGAGTAGTTCCGCTGGTTTGCGCAGCCCAGTTTGTTCCGCCATTTACTGTTTTACGAATGGTTCCGTTTGCGCCCGCTACATAACCCGTATTGGCATCGGTAAAAAAAACGGAACGCAGATTCTGAGTTGTTCCGCTCCCTTGAATTGTCCAGTCAATTCCTCCGTTAATGGTTTTCAAAATTTTTCCGTTATCGCCAGCGGCATAGCCGATGCTGGTGTTTATAAAATAAACTGCATATAAATCATTTGTGACTCCGCTGGTCTGCACAATCCAGTTTGCGCCTCCGTCAAATGTTTTAATTATTGTTCCCCAGTTGCCGGCTGCAAAGCCGGTATCGGATGCGGGGAAATAAACAGCATTCAAATGATTTCCCTGTGGCAGCGGATTTTGCCAATTCCAGGGAGGAGGGCACTGAGCGGAAAGGGAAGAAGAAAAAAAAAAGAGGAAAAAAGAAAACGGAAGGAGTAAAAGTTTTTTCATTGTGTTGTAGTGTTATCGTAAAGATACAAAGTAACTGTCTATCGTTGCATTGTCTTTTGTGGTTGTCAGTCGGTGATTATTAACTTCTCGGTTGCGACCTCACCCCAGCCAGCCCCCTCCTGACCTCCCCCATTAGGGGAGGAAAACGGAGTGGGGGTTGTTAAGCGAATAAAGTACAACCCGCTTGGAAGATTGTCGCGGTGCAAAGTAATTGCCTGCCCATTAATATTTTTCAGTTGTTTTACTTGCTGCCCGAAAGAATTATAAACCGTGAGGGTTGCGTTCTTTAAAGTTTTATCTAATTGCAAAGTTGTTTGGGTGGAGAAGGGGTTGGGGTAAAGAGAAACTGTCTGCTGATAATTGTTTTCATTTATTCCTACTGTCGTGCAAAGAGTAGTTTCAGTTCCTCCGCTTCCTGTTTGTGTGACAGGATTTCCTGTTATGCCCCCAAATGAAACAAGAGTTGCAGGGGTTGTTGTAATTGATGCAGGAGATGTTACTACATCGGCTGGATTACTCTCATTACATCCGCTGTTTCCATTTCCATCGGTCTTGATTAAATAAACATCATTATTGCCTGCACCGAAACTTGGAGTATATCCTGCAATAACGAATCCTCCATCTGAAGTTTGCTCAACCGAATATCCAACGTCAGCATTCGTTCCTCCATAAGTTTTCTGAAAAGTTGTCTGCCCGTGTGCAACTGTCAAGGTCAGAAAAATTGTTGAGATAAGAAAAAGTTTTTTCATTGTCTTTTGTATTTACTTCTTCGCTTCCGTTGGAGCGCTCAAATGGAGGGATTATAATTTCCCAATTGCAGTCAGCAAAGATTTATGCCCTTCAATAAGTTGTTTAATTTTTTTCAGGTGCTGGTAAAATTCTTCCTGCGAAGGCAATTGAGCGTTGCCAATTTTCTTTAGTGCTGTGCAAACTTGCTGATACAGTTCAGCGTCTTTTAAATTCTCTGATTTGTCCATTTTGAATCCAGTTTTTTATTTCTTCATCCGAATAATAATTTTCGCGGATGCCTGTCATTATTTTTGCGTACTCGGGTTCGTCTTTAATATTAAATATGGCGTTATTCAAAGTTAAGAAATGTTTTGCAGCAATAAATGCAGTTCTTCTGTTTCCGCTTGCAAATGCGTGTTGTTTGATGATTTCTTTCAATAGAAATGCAGTTTTATCATAAATGTCTCCTTTTAATTTCTTACAACCTTCAACTATTGCTTTTAATTTATAATAACTCAATAGTTCGCTCTTATCCGCTTTCTTGATTTTGATTAAACTCAGAGCGACTACATTCAATTCAATAATATCCTGCTCTGAAAGATATTTTATTTTCATCAGGTAAAGGTACGCAGTTTTTTTTCGTGCCTTGATAGTATTTTACTTCTTCGCCTCCGTTGGAGCACTCACAGCAATTTCTTCCACTGCTTTCACTAATCTGTCCAAATCTTTTGGAGTAGTGTAAACGTTAGGCGTTACGCGCACACCGTGCACGTTTTCCCAGTTAATGGTGATGCAGTGTATTTTGTATTTGTCAAGGAGCTTCTGTTCAATCTCTTCCGGCTTCCATCCTTCAATGCTGAAAAGCGCAATGGCGCAGGAATGTTTCGGGTTGGTTGAAGTATGAATCTTCACTTTCGGGTTCTTCACCACTTTTTCTGTCCAGTAGTTTTTCAAGAAGCGGATGCGCTCTTCCTTGCGTTTGCTTCCAATCACATTATGAAAATCCACCGCAGCTCCAATCGCCATCTCACTGGCAAACGAGCGCGTGCCTATCGTTTCAAACTTTCGGATGTCATCATCCGCAACGGAACTTGCCAGCAAAGGCCATACATCTTTTATTTTTTCCTTCCTTATATAATACATCCCGCTTCCGAAAGGAGCGCAAAGGAATTTATGCAAACTGGTTCCCATGTAGTCGCAATTTGTATCAGGCACTTTGAAATCAAATAAACCAAATGAATGCGCTGCATCAAGTATTACATCTATTTCCTGCCCCTTCGGGGCTTTTTTCTTCGCTTCATCAGCAATCAGTTGAGCAGGCATAAGATTTCCGTTCCAGTTTATCATGTGCGTGATGTGAACCACTTTCGTTTTATCCGTGAACGCATTGGTATACTGCTTTGTAATTGCCACGTCATCGTCATTAGGAAGTTCAAGATTGATCTGAATATATTTTATTCCTTCTCGTTTTTGCCGCTGCTTCCATGCATTGATCATGTTCGGATAATCCTGTAACGTTCCAACCACTTCATCTCCTGCTTTCAGGTTCAATCCGAAGATGGTGGTGTTCAATGCTTCTGTTGAGTTTCTGTTAATGGCGATTTCTTCAGGAGAACATCCGGCAAGGTCGGCAAGCTTCGCGCGAAGCGCTTCTCTTCCCTGATCCAGAATCCTCCACATATAATAGGAAGGACCTTCATTCGCCATCTGATAATATTTTATGTGCGCGTCCTGCACGCATTTCGGCTGCGGACTCACGCCACCGTTGTTGAGATAAAGCAGTTGAGAAGAAACGGTGAACTGTTCTTTTATCCATCCCCAGAAATCTTCGTCAGATGACATGGCATCGGGAGGTAGAAGCAGATTTTTTTCCGCGCGCTTCTGAAACTCTTTCGCGAAAAGAGGGTTGGTCATTTCCAGGAACGGAATAGCTCCCGTAAACCAAATGGCTTGTTTGAGAAAACTTCTTCGTGAATTCATCTTAGTGTGTATTTACTACGAAGATAATAATGAAAACCAAATGTCATTTTAACCCCGATTCATCGGGAGAGAAATCTCCACATGATGTGCAGATTTATAATAAGGAGATTCCTCACCCGAAGCGGGTTCGGAATGACAGCAGTAAATTTTATTTGTTTTCCCTTGGAGAATACGGCTTTTGAATTTTCTTCCTGTTTCTGAAATAGGAAACACCGAAGAAAAGTCCGAGCATAAGAAGGAAAGGAATAAAGTAAGAACGGGATAAACCTTCCTTGCTGATGAAAGCGAAGGCTCTGTCCCATCGGAATTTTTTCGCTCCTGAAACAAAGGGGTCAAGCGACATCCAGATGAAAACGCCTTTGCCTACGATGTGGTCATCCGGCACATAACCCCAGTAGCGCGAGTCAAGTGAGTTGTGGCGGTTGTCTCCCATCATCCAGTAATAATCCTGTTTGAAGGTGTAAGAAGTTGCTTCTGCTCCGTTGATGAAAATTTTTCCATCTTTCACAGCAACATCGTTGTTTTCGTAGACATCTATTGCACGCAAGTAGAGCGGGAGAGAATCTACGGTAAGTTTCACAGTCATTCCTTTTTTCGGAATCACAATCGGTCCGTAATTGTCCCGGTTCCATTGAAACTTTTGCGAGTGAGGAAAAACATCATCGGGCATTCCGGCAATCTGCGGCATATATTCGCCAGCGCCAAATTGCTGCGGAGAAATTTCTTTTATGTTGGAGAATGTTTTTAGTTTTTCCAGATTGGATTGCGTAAGCGGGTAGGCAGTCTGATAGCCTTCTTTAGAAACCTGCGTGGCTTCATACAGATCAAGTTCTTCGAGCCGCTTGGGATTAATCTGGCTTTCAAGTTTTAAATCATAATTAAATTGAGCTGTGGGAGAGAAGTAAGCAGGCTTTCCGTTGATGTAAAGCGTGCGGCCAATAATTTTGAGTGTATCACCCGCAACAGCCACGCAACGCTTAATGTAATTATCTTCTTTGTCAACAGGGCGGTAAACTATTTCGCTGTTGCGCCAGATATTTTCTCTGCCGAACATTCTGCAAAGCCCATAATAACTTGTGTTGGTATTCATCATCGCAACCGTATCTCCTTCGGGGAAATTAAAAACCACTACATCGTTGCGTTGAACGTTTCCAAATCCCGGCAAGCGGTAATAAGGAAGTTGAGCACTTTCTACATACGATTTCTTCCCCATAAAACTGCTGTGAACGAACGGAATGGAAAGAGGTGTCATTGGGATTCTGGGACCATAACTTAATTTGCTGACGAACAGATAATCTCCGTTCAGCAAAGTTCTTTCCATGGAGGAGGAAGGAATGGTGAATGCTTCGATCAAAAAAGTTCGGATGATGGTTGCGGCAATCACCGCAAAGACAATGGCATCAGCCCATTCACGAATGGTTCCTCTGGATATTTTATCTTTATCAGAATATCCAACTATTTTTTCTTTACTGAAGCCGAGATAAGGAAGATAGATGAATGGAAAAAGCCATGCGCCCAGGTGGTGCACGAAAGTTCTCTTGCCGAAATGGTTTGCTAAATCAGCGCGCATGAGCAGGAGGGCAATCATGTTTATGAACGGAATCACAAGGAAAACAATCCACCATTTTGGCTTATTGATAATTTTCAGCCAGATAGTATAATTATAAAATGGCACAATCCCCTGCCATCCTTTGTATCCGGCTTTTTCAAATATTTTGTAAAGCCCTGCGAAAGGAAGTACGACTCCAAAGATGAAAAGTATGAGAAGAAGATTCATGCTGTTTTGTATAAAGCCAAAGATGATTAAATATTTTCTTTGATAAAGTTAAAAAGTGTTAAAGTTTCATCATATCGTTCATTCCGAAAACCCCATTCTTTCCTTTCACGAATTCAGCAGCCATTACTGCGCCTAAAGCAAATCCTTTTCTATTATGAGCCGTGTGCCTGATTTCAATATCGTCAATCGTTGAAAAGTATTTTACGATGTGCGTCCCGGGCACTTCTCCTTCTCGTTTAGAAATTATTTCAAGCTCTTCAGCATTGTTTGTTTTTGTGTTTATCCATTTACTTTTTCTACTCAGATTGTCAGTGATTTGATTCGCGAGAGACAGGGCAGTGCCGCTTGGTGCATCCAGTTTATGAATGTGGTGAATTTCTTCCACGGAAACATTATAATCCGAATAGTTGTTCATCATTTTTGCCAGCTGTTCGTTTACTTTGAAAAATATATTCACACCAATGCTGAAGTTGGAAGCATAAAACAAACAACCGTTTTTTTGGTTGCAGGTTTTTTTCACTTCATCTGCCTTATCGTACCAGCCTGTCGTACCTACCACTATGGGAATTCCTGCTTCAAAACATTTATTCATGTTAGATATGGCAGTATGTGGAGTAGAGAACTCAATGGCAGCATCGCATTTTTGTAAATCTTCCTTTGTAATGGAATTAATATTATTGACATCAATCTTCAATGCGATTTCATGACCGAGATGAAGAGCAATCTGCTCGATCTCTTTTCCCATTTTTCCGTAGCCGAATAATGCAATTCTCATAGTGTGCGAATATACGAATTGACCGCCAAGAGAAATGTCAAAAAGTTAATGCGAGCGTTAATCCTGCAGCAGGTTTTTTATTTGCAGATAAATTTAAGCATGGAAGGACGGTCATAGAAAGATTATCGCTGACATCAAAGGTGGTCAGTTGTGCATCCACATACGCATCAACAATATTCACTGTGTAAAATAAGGCGGTAAGAATAATATTCAGATCGCGGTATCTGCGATAAACATTTGAAAGCGTTTGAAGGTCAGTAGTTGTATAATTAGGATACAAGTCAATAGTGCCGGAAGCGGTATCTGTTTTATTAATGTATGCCTGTTTGTACCCTTTGTACAGTTTGTTGTTGAAGTCAAACAAATAAATGGTGGTTCCCATAGTAGCATATACAATCGGGATTTTCCAGTATTTTTTATTGTATGCCTGCCCAAGCCCCGGAACACAGGTGGAAAATATCATTGCCATTCTCGGAGAATGAGGATGAATTCTGTCAGCCCCTCCTGGCCTCCCCGAAGGGGAGGAAGTTTGCGCATAGGAATTGGTAAGAGAAAAAAGGTGAAAGAAAAAATATGAAATAAAAAACCTTGGCATATTATTTCCCCTTCCCTTTGGGAAGGAAGGGATGGGCTTTATAAATCAAGAAGGCGGGAAATCTTTTTTAGTTCTGCATCAGACTTGAAATGAATGACAATTTTTCCATCTCCTGCAGGTTGTTTTTCTATGGAAACATTTGTTTTGAAAAAGTCAGAAAGATCTTCCTTCAATTTCTGTTCTTCAAAAGAAAGAATCCCAGCTGTTTTCTTTTGACTTTTGACTTTTGACTTTTGATTTGGTTTCTTTCCCGAATAATTTCTTGCGTATTCCTCAATTCTTCTCACGGATAATTCATTCTTCAGAATATCATTTAAGATTTTTGTTTGAAGCTGAGCGTCATTCACGGAAAGAAGCGCGCGTGCATGCCCCATCGTTATTTTTTTGTCACGCAGTGCTGCCTGAATCGGTTCAGGGAGTTTCAGCAAACGAAGAAAATTTGTAACGGTGGAGCGGTCTTGTCCCACTTTGTTGCTTAATTGTTCCTGAGTAAGATTACATTCTTCAATTAAACGTTTATATCCGAGGGCAACTTCAATCGCGTTTAAGTCTTCACGCTGCAGGTTTTCAACAAGCGCCATCTCAAGCATGGTATTATCATTTGCAATTCGGATAAAAGCAGGAATCTGATCAAGTCCGGCCAGCTGTAAAGCGCGGAATCTTCGTTCACCAGATATGATTTGGAATTTATTAAAATCAATTTTTCGAACTGTTATAGGCTGAATCAATCCGTACTCTTTTATTGACTGAGCGAGTTCAGCGAGTGCCTGCTTCTCAAATTCGTTTCTCGGCTGAAAAGGATTTGCTTCAATCTGCGACAAGTGAATATTTGCCACCGAACCAACCACAGCAGAATTTCCGCTTGCGATTCGCGAAGCTGAGGCAAGTTCATTGCCTGAATCTTCCAACAACGCTGCGAGACCTTTTCCGAGTGATGAACGCTTGACCATGGATACGAATATACGAATGATTGCTATTTGTCATTCCGAGCAAAGCGAGGAATCTTATCAAGGAGATTTCTCCTTTCAGTCGAAATGACACATCGTTAATTATTCTTCCGACACAGTAATAATTTTTTCCGCTTCGGTGAGGCGTGTGAGTTCATTCTTCTGCAGGATTTCTCTCGCGAGGTTGAGGTAATTCACAGCGGCACTGCTGGCGGCATCGTGCATGATGATAGTTTCTCCAAAACTGGGCGCTTCAGCAGCGCGCACGTTGCGGTGAATGATGGTATCAAACACAATATTCTGGAAATGAAGTTTTACTTCTTCTACAATTTGTTTTGAAAGATTGAGGCGCGAATCGAACATCGTGAGAAGAATTCCTTCAAGAGCGAGTTCGGGATTTAATTTATTCTGAACAATTTTTATAGTGTTCAAAAGTTTGCCAAGTCCTTCAAGCGCGAAATATTCGCACTGAACGGGAACAATTACGGAATCAGCAGCGCAGAGCGAATTTACCGTTACAAGCCCGAGTGAAGGCGAACAGTCAATGATGATGAAATCGTAATCATCTTTTATTTTTTCAAGAACTTTTTTCATCATGAACTCGCGCTTGGGCTGATTGATGAGTTCAATCTCAGCGCCAACGAGGTCAATGTGTGCGGGAAGTAAATCCAAATGTGGAGTTTGTGTTTTCAGAATAATATCATATGGACTTTCATCGTCAATCATGCATTCGTAAATGCTTGTCTTGATTTTTTTTGGGTCGAAACCAACACCGGCAGTGGAATTTGCCTGAGGATCAGCATCCACAAGCAGAGTGCGGTGTTCAAGCACGGCAAACGAAGCGGCAAGGTTTATGGCTGAAGTGGTTTTCCCGACTCCGCCTTTCTGATTAGCAATTGCGATTATTTTTCCCATAGATTTTTGTTTTCAGATTGTTATTGATTTTCCGATTTCAAGCAGGTGTAAGGTTTTTCCTGCCTTTGAAAATTTTTCTTTTGCCTCGTTATGATTTATTTTTATGTAGCCGAATGTGTCGTAATGCATGCCGATGATGTTGTTGCATTTGATAAAGTCAGAAGCAATCACTGCATCGTCAATTCCCATCGTGAAATTATCTCCGAGAGGAAGACAGGCGAATTTTAATTTGTACTGTTCGCCAATTAATTTCATGTCATAGGTGAGGGCAGTGTCGCCCGAAAAATAAAATGCTCCTTCGGTAGAATCAATCACAAATCCACCGGGGTTGCCACCGCTTGCACCGTCAGGTAGTGTGCTGGAATGAACGGCATTCACATATTTTACCATTCCGAAATCAAATTTCCATCGTCCACCGTGATTCATGGGATGATAGTTAGCTACTCCCTGCTTTGAATTAAGCCAGGTAGCGATTTCAAAATTTGAAACTACTGTTGCGTTTGTTCTTTTTGCTATGGAAGAAGCATCGGCAAGATGATCTTCGTGCCCGTGAGAAATAAAAATATAATCTGCTTTGATTTTTGTCACATCAATATTTTTCGCAAGTTCATTCAGACTGATGAAAGGGTCAAACAACAAATTTTTTCCTCCGGTTTCAACACCTATGCAGGCGTGACCGAAATACGTAACTTTCATTTCCTGTGAATCTTTTTATTTAATGCGATAAATTTACAGCTAAATGAAAAGGATGGAAAGAGAAACTATAAACAAAGGTGTGTTAATTACTAACGCGGGAAAGTTATTGACAGTTGTTAAAGTTTCATCAACTCTTCGTACAATTCCTTCACTGGCAGACCCATCACGTTAAAGTAAGATCCGATAATTTTTTTAACGCCAACATATCCAATCCATTCCTGCGCGCCATAAGCGCCTGCTTTATCGTATGGTTTGTATTTGCGGATATAAAAATCAATTTCCTTTTCTGTGAGTTTTTTGAAGAAGACTTTTGTGGAAACTACAAAAGACCTCGCCCTCTGTTCCTCTCCTTTAGGAGAGGGAAGGAAAAGATAAATTCCAGTATAAACCGTATGCATTTTTCCAGAGAGAAGTTTGAGCATTTTCACCGCTTCAGCATAATTTGCGGCTTTGTTCAGTACTTTATTATTTATCCAGACAATTGTATCGGCAGTAATGAGCAAATCATTCGGCTTGAGCTCACGCTTGAATGCTTCCGCTTTTTTTTTGCAGAGGTAAAGTGCGATTTGTTTTCCTTTGAGTTTTTTAGGGAAGGATTCATCCACTTCTTTTGTCTGAATTTCGAAATCTAAACCAAGTTCTTTCAACAGAAATTGCCTGCGAGGAGATTTGGAGGCAAGAATGATGTTATATTTTTTTAATTTTTCTTTCAGCATAAATCATCGAAAAACGAAACGGTACGAAAAATACGAAAGCATAATTATTTAAGAAGAATAAATTTTAATAAAAATAGAAAACAGATTCCGGTCAGCATAACTATTTTTACCATCACGCTTGCAAAGTGAAAATGTTTTTTCTCTTTGGCTTTGAATACACGGAGCAGAATAAACAATAATGGAAGTTGAATCAAAATAAGAAAATATAAAAACGAGATTTTATCTTTTGCTTCATACTGGTGGGGCATCACGTATCCGATTCCTGCCATGAATAAAACAATGAGCGCAGAGGTAATCATCTTTGCTTTTTTTATTCCTAAAACTATCGGGATGGTTCGGCATCCGTACTCCATATCACCTTCCACATCTTCCATATCTTTTATCATTTCGCGGATGAGCGAGAGTGCAAAGGCGGCAATCCCATAACATCCGACCCAGACAAGAATAGTATAAGTTGTCGCAGTTCCGAAATCGTACTGCTGCTGCGCAAGTGTGTTGTTATAGTGAGAAATAATTTTCGGCAGTTCAAACAATGCAACCATAAACGGAGTTATTCCGGTGAAAAGTGAAACCAACAGATTGCCTTTGAGAAACTGGTATTTGAACGAAGTGGAATAATACCATAGAGCGATTACAGAAGCGCAGAACAATGTTGAACCCGCCATAAGAATATGGCAGCGCCAGGAGAGAAAAATTCCGATTGCTACTCCAAGAAAACTCATCACAGCATGCGCGCCCATCGCTACTCTGCGTTTTACACCTTTATCAATAACAAGTTGTTTAGGTTTATTTATATTGTCAATGCGCACGTCAAAATAATCATTGATGATGTAACCTCCTGCAGAAATAAAAACGGTGGCGAGAACGAGCAAGGCAAATTCCATATCGCTCATCTGCAGATACATTCCTGAAAGTCTGAGAATGGGCTCAATCAGGCAAAGGCGGATCATGTATTGCGTGAAAGCAATGATAACCAGGTTGGGCAGGCGAATTAATTTGAGAAACGCTATCACTTTTACTGCGATTGAAGAATACTTTTGCTTATGAGTTTATATAAATCTCTGAATTTTTTATTTCCTGAAAGCAATTTCAGATGTTCGTTCATGGTTTTTTTATCGTTACGTTTTGCGGGGCCTGTTTGTGAGGCATGCGGATTCTTTATTCCATTTTCTGCTGTGGAGAGAATCATCGGTCCGAATAGCTCGAACGGAAGTTTGTGCTTTTTTAGTAGAGTTTCAGCGAGATAATACATATGATTTGGAAAATTATTTGCCCACACCGCACCCAAGTGAAGAATTTTTCGCTGGTGAGAATTGAAAACATATACTTTCCGACTTAATCCATTCGCAAGTTGTTTTATTTTTTTTTCTGAAGAAGGATTGCTCCCCTCAATCACTAAAGGAACTTTTCTGAAATCAACTTTTGTTCTTGCCTTTATGGTTTGAATCTGCCACAGTACTCCGCAGTTTTTGAATTTCTTCTTCAGTACAGCAATATCCGTAGCGCCTGAAGTGTGAATGACCAAACTATTTTTCAAAGCAGGAAGTTTTTTTACGACTTCTGTGATGGCATCGTCTTTTACTGCTATGATATAAATATCTGCTGGAAATTCTGCAAATGCATCCATCGTTTTTCCGAAGCTTGTTTTCAGTTTTTTGCCCAGTATTGCTGCGTGAGAAAAATTTGGACTGTAAATGAAAACGATTTGCTGTCCACATCTTTTAAATGCTTTTCCCAGCTGAGTTGCAACATTTCCTGAACCGATTAAAAATATCTTCATTTGTATTCTGTTTCTTTATTCGACTCCTCCGGAGTCGAACGTGAATAGATTATGATTTACTATTCATATCCGACCCCTTTGGGGTCGAACTTCATTCTTTATTTCTTTTCAGACGGTGCCGGATGGCAAGAAGTGTTCCGATGATCATGATGATGCAACCCATCCACAAAACATTGATGTAAGGAAACACAATTGCTTTCATTACGATAAAATCTTTTTTACCTGATTGTTTTTCTGAAACAGAAATATCCACTTTATTTGTTTCAGGATTTATCTGCCAGAAAGCAAATTTCAAACCGAGTTCATCTATTTTTGCTTCAATGGTATTAGGAACGCTGTCGGTGATGTAATATACGGGCATGACATCAAAAGTTTTTCCGTACACATCAAGAATTTTTAGTTGAGCTCCAACAGCAATATCCGATTTTGTAATGCCGAGTTTTTCTTTATCAATTTTTGTTGTCAATCCCTCAAACACAACAATGCTTGTAGCAGTATAGAATGTATCTCCTTTTGCAATGTTATTGTTGTGAGGTTCTTTGTATTCGTCAGATGCAGTTGTTTGCTTTCCCGCGCTTTCTAAATCAGCATAGGTGATGTGTGTGTAAATATCCCGGGTAAGAAAATGCCGCGTGTCCGGTTCAGCCACATTTCCCATTCTAGGATTGATTTGAATTCTCGGGCTGAGCGTGAAGGCGCTGGAATATTTTCCACTTTCATCTTTGTTCAGATATTCCACATCATAAAATATATTTACTCCTTCTTGCCGGTTGCCCTTGTAAGTCAAAGAGTAATTTCCCATTTTTACTGTATCGTTTTTCTGGAGAAGAATATTTTCTTTATTGGAGAAATCCTTTCCGAATATTTCCACATCTCCTTTCTGGTTCACTGAAATTTTTTCGCTCCGAGAAGTAGAAATCATAGCGCCAAGAAGAATCATGCCGAAACCAACGTGTGCAATGGAAGCGCCTGCATGGTCGAACTTTCCTTTCAATATTTTTATGAAATATGTAATGTTTGCTAAGATGGCTGACAGGCAGGCAAATAAAAGTACAGCATAAAAAATAGTTCTTCCGCTTGAAAGCCAGTCGAAATGAAAACTAACCGCCAGAGCAATCACCAATGAAATCCCAAGCGGAATGGAAATATTTTTCAGAAACACTTTTGAGTCAGTTTTTTTGTACTTAAGAAATTGCACAACCGCAATCATCACTAAAACCAAAATTGCAAATGGAATCTGCCACTGGTGATAATGCTGAAATGCTTTTCCCTCGGCAGGAGGCGCCAGGTGTGTTCCGAAAATTTTATTGATGACGGGAATGGAAGTGGTAAGTGAAATCTGAAAAGCCGAAATCAAAAGTATCAGTGCTCCGATAAGCATCCAGAATTCACGCGACCAGATACTTTCTTCCTCTTTGTGTTTGGGAAGTTTTTTGAAATTAAGAACGAGAAGAACAACTGCAACGAGAACGAAGAAGAGAAGATATAAAAGTAATTGTCCGGACATTCCCAAATCGGTGAAGGCGTGAACGGAACTGTCTCCCAGAATTCCGCTGCGTGTGAGGAAAGTGGCGTATAGAACAAGAATGAAAGCAATGAGCGAAAGAAAAAAAGTTGCAAAGAGAGATTGCCCTTTGTTTTTATGAATCATCATCACGTGTCCTGCGCCCACGAGCGTGAGCCAGGGAACCAGCGATGCGTTTTCCACAGGATCCCATGCCCAGAAACCTCCGAACGAAAGTGCTTCATATGCCCATGCGCCACCCATCAAAACTCCGGTACCGAGAATCATGATTCCAAAAAATGTCCACGGTAAAGCGGTGGGCTGCCACTCATTATATTTTTTCTTCCACAAACCTGCAATTGCAAAGGCGAAAGGAACCACAGTCAATGCGAAACCGAGAAAAAGAGTCGGAGGATGAATCACCATCCAATAATTTTGCAGAAGAGGATTCAACCCTCTGCCGTCAAGTTTTTCAAGATAATTTTCATTCTGAACAAAGGGAAGGTTTTTGAAATCGGGATGCTCGCGCAGAAGTACAGAGAACGGATTGCTTCCAACTTTATAATCCAACACAAAAACACCGAGAAGCATGGAGCAGAGAAACACCTGCACGAGAGAAACAGTTGCCATCACAGGAGATTCCCATTCTTTCGAGCGTTTCATCAAAAATGTTCCGATCACAGCATTCCAGAAAATCCATAGGAGAAAACTGCCTTCCTGTCCTTCCCAGAAACATGAAGCAATATATTGCAACGGCATTTCTTTGCTGGAGTGATGCCAGATGTATTCATACTCGAAATAATGTCCGATGAGCATGATGAACAGCACGCCCACCATTCCGAAAACAGAAAGAGAATGAAAGAGAAAAGATATGCGCGCAATTTTTTTCCAGGAAAGTTCCGATGCGGAATTTGGCTCAGCGTTTGCCGCAGAAAAATAGGAGAGCGAAGCAAGAAGCGCAGCAACAAATGAAACAATTACTAAAATGTTTCCGAGTTGCCCAGCCCAAAGATGTTCTCCGATGTAATGCATTTCCCTACGAATTACGAATTAAATCGAATTACGAATATAGCGACAATGAATGAAGTGGAAGAAATAAAAGGAAGCAAGAAATTTATATTTGCTGCTTTTTTGTATCAACATACTTGGAAGGGCATTTCATCAGCACAGAGCTCGCATGAAAATCATTGCCCACGCATTTTCCAATAGCCACAATCTGTTCGGTGTGTTCAAAATCCTGCGGCTTTGCCTGATGAAGGGTAACTTTTCTTTCGGTGCTGTCGCTGTCTTTCATATAGAAGACAAATAGGTTCGGGTCTTTTTCAGGCGTGTAAACCATTTCTTTTGATTTATCTAGTTTTCCCACCACATGAAACTCTTTGCCTTCATGATCTTGAGCAACAGAAAATGTTGCATACGTGCTGGCATCTCCCAACGAAGCGAAGATGGCTCCAATGGCGACCGCTATTAAAATGATTCCTATTATATGAGAACGTTTCATAAATATTTATTTTTGTTTTAATTTCTTTTCTATATCAGAAACTTTTCTGTCAATCATTATTAAATATAATATTAATCCTAGCAGTATAGTTACGAGAACAGAAACCACTACATAAATTTTCCCTTCAGAACGAAGCCCGTCAGCCATTTCAACTTCCTGAGAAAAGCAGAAGCAAGATACAAGAGTCAAGAGCAAAGACAAGATAATTTTTTTCATAAATCTGTTTTCAGTTTAATGTTTTGAATTCTTATTCTTAAAGTCATTATCCACACACCAAGCAATGTCCAGCCGATGACAGCGGGATAAAAAACCATGCGCATAGTATTGTCTAAATCATATTTGCTGAAACCGGGATTGCCTCCGTTTCCGGGATGAAGCGAATCGCTCATGCGCGGATAAATGAGTATGAAAACAAACATCATTACATACGCAAAGATATTATACACAGCAGAAACTTTTCCGCGCTTTTGCTCATCCGTGAACGCATTGCGCAAAACGAGATAAGCAAAATACGTAAGCATGGTAATCGCTGCTCCATTCAGTTTAACATCATTCGTCCACCACGCGCCCCAGGTGAATCGCGCCCAAATGCTTCCTGTAATCAAACCAAGAATGCCAAACATAATTCCAACGTTCGTTGCTTCAGAAGCGATGATATCATGTTCCTGTTTTCCGGAAGAGAGATGGCGAATGCTGAAAACAATTGAAACCGTAAACAAAATCATCATTGAAAACCACATACACACATGAAAGAATTGATTGCGGATTGTTTCGTGCAAAATGGGCAAACGCGGAACATCCACCAGAAAGCCGGCTATGACAGTATGCAGCAAAAATAAAACGCAAATTATTTTCCACCAGTTGTTCTTCATTCGTAGTTCGTAAGTTCGTATAGATTCGTACTTCGATGATTAATCTTTCCAAAGGTAAGGAAATAATAAGTAAGCAAGTGCGATCACAATTACATCTAAAGAGAAAAGCACGCCAAAATATTTGAGGTTGTAATAAAAATCTGTTCCATCAATCGCGTTTTGAGACAGTCGAATTATTACTATAAGAATCGGCATGATGATAGGGAAGGAGAGAATCGCCATAATAGTAAAGTTGTTGTGAGCTTTGGACGCGATGGCAGACATCATGCTGAGCAAAGATGAAATTCCGATGGAGCCAAGCACGATGATTAAAAGAAAGAGCGGAAGATTTTCCACAATGTTTCCCATGAATAAAGAATAAAATCCAAAACAGATCAGCGAGAGGATTAACATTAAAATAGAATTGTAAATAATTTTTGCAAGCACAAATGCCTGCGGACTTGTGAGGGTATAATAATAAAGCATTCGCCCGCGACTTTCCTGCAGAAAGCTTTTAGCTATAGAATTAATCGAGGCAAACAAAATGATTATCCAAAACAAAGCGTTCCAAACGCTTACTTCAATCACATTTTTGAAAGAAAGATAGCAGATGAACACAGTGGCTACCACATAAAGCAAAATTCCTCCGAGCGCATAACGCTGTCTCCACTCAATGAGAAGTTCTTTCTGGATGAGAGCTGAAATTTCTCTGAACATAAGACGAAATTACGAATAAGTTTGGTTTTCAATCTGAAACTTGAAACCTGTAACCTGAAATTTTCCTATCTTCGTTCATCAAAATCATTCCTATGAAAAAAATAATTTTACTTACTGTGGCAATCATCACCGCAACCATTTCGTTTTCTCAAAATAAAAGAATCTTTTATGACTTCAAGGTAAAAGACATTGACGGCAATGATATTGATTTACATAAGTACAAAGGCAAAAAGATTTTAGTTGTGAATGTGGCATCCGAATGCGGTTATACTCCGCAGTATAAAGAATTAGAATGGCTTTATGAAAATTACAAAGACAGCAACTTTGTAATACTTGCCTTTCCCTGCAACGATTTTAACGGACAAGAGCCAGGCACTCCAACTGAAATTAAAACCTTCTGCTCAAAAAACTATGGAGTTACTTTTCCTATTATGGCAAAAATTGCCGTGAAAGGAAAAGATATTTGTCTATTATATAGCTGGCTTCAGAAAAAAGATGAGAACGGAGTTCAGGATAATGATGTGAAATGGAACTTCAATAAATTCATGATAAGTGAAAACGGAGAATGGCAGGGATATCTTCATTCCAAGATTAAACCGAATGATAAAATTATTACTGACTGGATAATGGATAGATAGAACGTGTAACCAGTTATCGGTAATCGGTTACCGGTCACTGATTACGGATTACCGATAACCTATGAAGCTCGATATCCTCGCCTTTGGTGCTCACCCCGATGATGTGGAACTTGGTTGTGCAGGCACTATTCTCAAACATATTGAAGATGGAAAAAAGATTGGAATCATTGACCTTACTCGCGGAGAATTAGGAACACGAGGCACGGCTGCAACAAGAAAGAAAGAAGCCGAAGTATCAGCAAAAATGCTTGGAGTTTCTATGAGAGAAAACCTGGCAATGGCTGATGGCTTTTTTCTGAACGATAAAAATCACCAGCTAAAAGTCATTCAGAAGATACGCCAGTATCAGCCCGATGTAGTGATTGTCAACGCACCCATTGACCGCCACCCTGACCACGGGCGTGGGGCACAATTAGTTTCTGATGCATGTTTTCTAGCTGGGCTTCCTAAGATTAAAACTTTGTTGAAGGAAAAATCGCAGAAGGCATGGAGACCAAAGGCGATATATCATTACATTCAATTCAATCCTCACAAGCCCGATTTTATTATAGATATATCTGCGCATTTTGAAAAAAAGATGGAGACTATATCTGCTTTTGCTTCGCAGTTTTATAATCCTCATTCAAAAGAACCCGAAACACTTATCTCCAGTCCTGAGTTTTTCAACCTTTTGAAGAAAAGATGCGAAGAGCACGGAAAAAAAATTGGTGTTCGGTATGGAGAGGGTTTCCTCTTCGGAACTCTGCACTGGAAGCAAGTGATTATTTGAATTATCCTATTAAACTTATTTTCCTTTTATAGTAATTTCCTTTCCGTCAATAAGAGTGGTTATCAGGTTGTTTATTTTTTGCTATACGATATTATATGCCTTTCCTTTTTGCTGTCGTAAATGTCAGCAATGGTGACAAGAATTCCTGTTTCTTCCACGCTTCCGAAATCATGATTATCCGCAGTGCCGAACGTTTTCATGTTCGGAGAAATGTTCATGTATGAATTAATAAGCGGAGGAATGTTTTCTCCGAGTTTGCGTACGCTCTGGTTGAGAATAGAGTGCGCTTCTTTGTAAGGCATGTCTTTATTGAAAAGTCTTTTAAATGCTGAAATGTCTGTATCGAAGGGCAGCGGATGAAGAGGTTCCACCAGTTTATCGGCATCAGGGAAATAATAATCCATGAAGTAAAGAATCATATCTCTCGCCTGCCGATTGAAATCCTTATACATAGTTACTTTCCCGAATAAATATTTTATTTCCGGATTATCAACATGAACGGCACCAAGCCCATCCCATAAATTATCAAGGGAAAAAAGTCCTTTTCTATTTCCCGCGCTGGGTTGATACATCGGCTGAACAAAAGAACGCCCCAGTTCAATCGTATAGGGTGCATACTCTTTCACAAATGTATCACTGAACTTAAAATAATGCGAAGTGGAAAGCTTAGGAAAACCTTTTTCGTCTTTCTCCGCATTACGGATGAGTATGAATCGGTAGCCGCCAATAATTTCTTTGTCTTCAGGATGCCATACCACCAATTGCTTATAGCAAATTTTATCGGTGTCAAAATTATCCAGGTCACATTCCAATCCTGTGCCTCCTCCTCCCGCACGGAAAGAGAGTTCGCGCAATCTTCCGATTTCCTTCAGCACATTTGGAGAATCATTATTCGCTACCACATAAATTTCGTTTGAACCGTAATTCGTATCACGCACAAATCTTTCCTTCGTCAGTTCTTTCAACAGGAGTGTTTTTTCTACAGGAGGAATTATTGGTTTCATTAATAGAATGACAAATTATATAATTAACCTTAACCCTTAGACCGTAAACTGTAAACTCTTTTTTTGCTTTCTCATCTCATAAACATGTCGTTTCACTTTCTCCGCCCATTGCACATCTGTAAATCTCTTGTCAAATGTTTCGAAGGGAATTTCCTTTCCAAATATAATGGTAATTGTTTTATTGTGTTGTTTGTACATTTCATCCACGAGGTAAAGCATTTCAATATTCACTTTAATGCCGAGAAATTTTCTCCAGAGTGAAAGATTGTAGAAGAAGTTTGAATTTCTGCCGTCAATAAAAACCGGGATTATATTCTTTTTATACTTCTTTGAGCGTGAGATAAAACTTTTTTTCCATTCCAGATCCTCTATCACCGCTTTCCCGAATATGCCATGGGGAAATTGCTTGCGCGAAACAAGCCCTGCTGGAAAAGTAAACACGGCAATATTCATAGCGAAAACCTTTTCAATTTCTGCCAGCGCCTCTGCCGATGTTCTTCCTCCTGTGTTTACTCCCGCGAAAAGATTTTTCAAATTTTCTAAGTTGAGGAGAATGTCATTTACAAAAAACTTTATGTCCTTTCTCACTGTGCCAACTTCATTAAGCAATGCCATCGCGTCTAAGCCGCCCAGCGGATGATTGGACGCTACAATGCAGCCGCCTGTTGCAGAAATATTTTCTATTCCTATCACTTTTGTTTTTACTCCGAATTCAGCAATTACCTCTTTCACAAAATCAAATCCATAGTTATTCTCATTGCGTTCAAGAAAATGATTTGCTTCATCCTGGTGAATGATTTTTTTCAGGTAAGAAAAAATAAATCCGGGAAGTAATTTATACAGTGAAGCATTCTTGCTTCGGAATACAGCATCAACATCAATCTTCTTCGGCATAATTATTTCTTCTCTGCAAATGTAAGTGTTTGTGTTTCGATTGTTTCACAAAAAATGCAATTAACATTAAATAAACATTAATTAACACATTATTAACATAAAAATCCCATTTTTTACCACCTTTATATTATTATATTTTTCATAGAAGAATTAAAAATAATTGTTTAAATTAATCAAATAAATTTGATAAAATTATCAACATAGTGGGATTTTGTGGTAAAATTATCTTTACATTTGTCGCATCAAAAAAAATCCGGAGAACTCCTAAAATCTATGACCAGTTTAATTGGTGAATTTGAAGCAACTGTTGATGCAAAGGGAAGAGTGCTGTTTCCTTCTGCTCTTAAGCGTCAGTTGCCTGCGGGAGAATCTGACAAATATGTTCTCAACCGCGGATTTGAAAAGCAAATCAATCTCTATCCTGATAATGTATGGAAGGAAGTTTCTGCCAAACTGAGCGAGCTCAATCTTTTTGAAACAGACGCAAGAACTTTTTACAGAAGATTTCACAGCGGAGCAACTCCAGTTATGCTGGACGGGCAGGGAAGGTTACTTCTTCCTCAGCGCCTGATTGCTCACGCTGGAATCAAAAAAGAAATTGTGTTCTACGCTTTCGGTGACCGGATTGAGATATGGTCGCTTGCAGAATTTAACAAAATGATTTCAGATAAATCAGTTGACATGGCTTCTCTTGCTGAGAAGGTGATGGGTAATAAGGAAAAAAAGCAATGATGCGGATGAAGGAAGGTGCCTATCACACTCCTGTTCTTTTGAATTCTTGTATTGAAGCCCTGCACATCCGACCAAACGGAATTTATGTGGACGCAACTTTTGGCGGTGGAGGACACTCGCGGGAAATTTTCAAACACTTGACGACTGGAAAACTGTTTGTGTTTGATATAGATGAAGACGCTGTGAAGAATGCGATTGATGACAAACGCTTCACGCTCATCCGAAAAAATTTTTCCGAGTTAAAAAGTTCTCTCCTCGCGCACAATGTGACTGAGATTGACGGATTGCTTGCTGACCTTGGGGTTTCCTCGCACCAGTTTGATTCTGCGGAAAGAGGATTCTCCACACGCTTTGACTCTTCTCTCGATATGAGAATGGGAAAGCAAAGCGGAACGACAGCAAGTGAAATCATCCAAACGTACTCCGAAGAAAATTTGAAAAAGATTTTCAGAGAGTACGGTGAACTGAGAAACGCAAGTCAAGTCGTGAAAAAAATTGTGACGAACCGAAACAGCATAAGAACCGTGAATGATTTGAAAAAAGCGATTGCAAACTGTGCTGACAGAGGAAAAGAAAATCAGTTCTACGCAAAAGTTTTTCAGGCACTGAGGATAGAAGTGAACGATGAACTGAGCGCGCTGAAAGAATTACTGATTCAAAGTAAAGATGTTTTGAAGACAGGCGGAAGGATAGCAGTTATCTCTTATCACTCGCTTGAAGACAGATTGGTAAAAAACTTTTTCAGGTCTGGAAACTTCGAAGGCGAATTGGAAAAAGACATCTACGGAAATGTGAATGCACCTTTTAAAACGATAAACAAAAAACCAATCGTGCCGAGTGAAAAAGAGATAGAGCAGAACAGCAGGGCAAGAAGTGCAAAACTCAGAATAGCAGAAAAAACATGATGTACACGGATGAAAAACGGATTCAGACAGATAAATCCGTTTGAATCCAAATAAATCAGTTTGAATCTGGATTTAATGTATGAATAAGTTTAAAGAACCGCAAGAAGAACCCATCCCGACAAAAGTCGGGACAAGGGCTTCGTCAAAAAAGCCCAGCAAAATCGCCCGCTCCTTCCTCAACATTTTCAGCGGTAATTTCCTTTCAAAAGACAATGTAATTCATCAACTGCCTTTCATTATTTTTTTAACTCTTATCGGTGTTGGCTACATCGCCAACGGCTACTACGCAGAGAAATCTGTGCGTGAGATAAGCCAAATTAACGCTGAGCTAAAAGAACTAAAATCGGAATACATCACTACGAAATCTGAACTCATGTTTATGAGCAACCAGAGCGAAGTGGCGCACGCGTCTGCTCCGCTCGGGCTGAAAGAATCTACGGTTCCTCCGAAAAAAATTGTTGTGCAGGTAAAATCTAATTCAGCAAACAAAAACTGATATGGCTTTAGACGTAAGAAAAGATATACTGTGGAGAATTTATTTAGTCTACTTATTTATTTTTCTGATTGCGGGATTTATCATAGCGAGAGTTATAAAAATTCAGTTCAGCGAAGGAGAATTCTGGAAACAGCGCGCGAATGAACTCACGCTTCACTACGCGAACATTGAAGCCATGCGCGGAAATATTTTCGATGTGAACGGTCAGCTCCTCGCCACTTCTCTTCCTTATTATGATGTGGCGGTGGATATGAGCGCGGACGCTATCACCGATGAAATTTTTGACGACAATCTTGATTCGCTTTCTCTCTGCCTAGCGAATTTATTTCCTGACAAAACAAAATCTTCCTACAAGCGACTCCTTGTAAGTGCGAAAAATTCTGGCGACCGATATTACATGCTTCGCGAAAATATTTCTTACAAAGAACTTCAGCAGTTAAAAACATTTCCACTTTTCAGAAAAGGAAGATTTAAAGGAGGATTGATTACAACTCAGAAAGGCAAACGCGAACTTCCTTTCCAACTCCTTGCTTCGCGCACAATCGGTTCAAACAGAGAAACTGCAAAGCCTATAGGGCTAGAAGGTTCTTACAATACTCAACTTACCGGCATAGGAGGAAAACGCCTCGTCAGAAAAATTGCGGGCGGAATTGAAATGCCCGTGAATGATGAGAACGAAGTTGAACCGCAGGACGGTTCTGATATTGTTTCCACGCTCGACATAAATATTCAGGATGTTGCGGAGAATGCGCTTTACGAACAATTGAAAAAACACCAGGCGGGCTGGGGTTGCGTGGTGCTGATGGAAGTGAAGACGGGCGAGATACGCGCGATTGCAAACCTCTCGAAGATTGACACCGCAACTTACAGTGAAAATTACAATTACGCAATCGGGCAGAGCACAGAACCCGGTTCCACTTTCAAATTGGTTTCGCTGATGGCCGGAATGGAAGACGGATATTTTGATTTGGATGACACGGTTAATACAGGAAACGGCAGATGGAAATTTCTCACACAGGAAGTAAAAGATTCTCACGAAGGAGGGCTTGGAAAAATTTCTGTGAAGCAAGTGTTTGAGCATTCATCCAATGTAGGTACTGCAAAACTTATCTATGCTAACTACGGAAAAAATCCTCAACAGTTTATTGACCGTCTTTGCAAAATGGGAATCAATCTCAATCCGGAACTGGACATAGCTGGTTCTGGAAGTCCTGATATAAAATCCACGAAAGATAAAAGGTGGTCGAAAGTTTCTCTTCCCTGGATGGCTTTCGGATACGAGTTGCGATTAACTCCACTGCAGATTCTCACTTTCTACAATGCTGTTGCAAACGATGGCGTGATGATGAAACCACGTTTCGTTCGAGAAGTGCGCAGACAAGGCAAAGCGCTAAAAGCATTTTCTCCCGAAGTAATTCATCCGCATGTTGCGTCAGCTTCCACAATTCAAAAAGCAAAAGAGATGATGGAAGGAGTTGTTCTTGAAGGAACAGCAATGAATTTGAAAAATGCCGATTATAAAATCGCAGGCAAAACCGGAACAGCGCAGATTGCAAAAGGCGGTGGCGGTTACGGAAATAAAAAAGGAAATAATAGTCAAACATATCAGGCGTCTTTCGTTGGATATTTTCCTGCAGACAATCCAAAGTATTCCTGCATTGTGGTGGTGAACGCGCCTTCCGAAGGAGTTTACTACGGCAACGCTGTGGCGGGGCCCATCTTCAAAGAAATTGCTGACAAAGTTTATTCAACGCTTCTTGACATCCACAGCGAAGTAAAAGAAAATCAAATCGCTGAGACAAAAACTCCATCCATCAAAGGCGGTTCACGAAAAGATATTCAAACGGTTATTTCCGACTTGAATCTTTCCGCGAATGCAAATACTTCCACTGCGGAATATGTGAATGTTGTGGAGAGGGATTCATCCGCGTTTGTGATTGACAACAACATCAATCTCTCGCTCACAAAAAATGTAATGCCCAATGTAACAGGAATGGGATTGAAAGACGCGCTCTATTTATTGGAAAACGCTGGACTGAAAGTGAAAATCATCGGAAGCGGTGCGATTAAAAGGCAGTCAATAAATACAGGAACAAAATTTTACAAAGGAACAGAATTGATTCTGGAATTGTCATGAAATGCAGATGTAAACTGATTACTGCGGATTCAAACGAATTTTTTCTGTCTGAATCCGAATTTATCCGTTTGAATCTTTTTTAATAATGAAAAAACTGAAAGACATATTATACAAAGCAGGACTTGTCGAAGTCGTTGGTTCAACTGATATTGATGTTGCTTCCATTTGTTTTGATTCCAGGAAAGTGGAGAAAGGAAGTTTGTTCATCGCTGTAAAAGGAATTCAGAGTGATGGACATAAATTTATTTCACAAGCAATTTCTTCCGGAGCGATTGCCATTGTATGCGAAGAAATTCCAACTCCCCTCTCCACTGGGAGAGGGGCTGTGGGTGAGGCCACATATATAAAGGTAAGCGACAGCGAGTCTGCGCTAGGAATCATTGCTTCCAACTTTTATGATAACCCTTCCGAGAAATTAAAACTGGTTGGAATCACAGGCACGAATGGAAAAACAACTATAACTTCTCTTCTATACAAACTTTTTGTTTCACTTGGATTTGGTGCAGGATTAATATCCACAGTCGAATATAAAATTACTCCTCCTCAGAAAGTCCTCCCTAAAGGGGAGGATTTAGGAGGGGCTTCATTTCCTGCAACTCATACAACTCCAGATCCAATTCAACTCAACAGGCTGATGAACCAAATGATGGCTGAAGGTTGTACGTATTGTTTTATGGAAGTGAGTTCGCACGCGGTTGTGCAGAAAAGAATTTCAGGATTAAAATTTATAGGTGGAGTTTTCACCAACATCACGCACGATCATCTTGATTATCACAAAACTTTTGAAGAATATCTGAAAGCAAAGAAGAAATTCTTTGACGGATTAGAGAATGGTGCATTCGCTCTGGTAAACAAAGACGACCAGAACGGAATGGTGATGTTGCAAAATACAAATGCAACAAAGAAAACCTATGCGCTGAAATCTTCCGCTGATTTCAAGTGCAAAATAATGGAAAGTCAGTTCGCTGGAATGCTGTTGAACATGGATGGTTCTGAAATGTGGACCAAGCTCATCGGAAACTTCAACGCCTCAAATGTTCTGGCAGTTTACGCAACAGCAATTATACTAGGACAGGAAAAATTAAAAGTACTCACTGCTCTCAGCGCACTGAGTTCTGTTGACGGAAGATTCCAGCAAATAAAATCTCACAGCGGAATTGTTGGAATAGTAGATTATGCACACACGCCTGACGCGCTTCTGAATGTTTTAAAAACAATCCGTGAAATCCGCATGAATGAAGAAAAAATCATCACCGTGGTTGGTTGCGGTGGAGACCGTGACGCATTAAAACGACCGGTGATGGCTCAGATCGCCTGTGATGAAAGCGATAAAGTAATTCTCACTTCTGATAATCCAAGAAGCGAAGACGCAGATGAAATAATTCGCCAAATGCAGAAAGGAGTTGACCGCACGCAGCAGAAAAAAGTTTTGTCAATCACCGATAGGAGAGAAGCAATAAAAACTGCGTGTTCGCTCGCTTCAGGCGGAGATATAATTCTTGTTGCTGGAAAAGGGCACGAAAAATATCAGGAGATAAAAGGAGTGAAGCACCCGTTTGACGATGTAAAAATATTAATTGAAAACTTAGAAATGTTCGCTGGATAATGCTGTACTATTTATTTGAATATCTGCACAAACATTACGACTTCCCCGGAGCGGGAGTGTTCCAGTATATTTCTTTCCGCTCAGCGATGGCAGTGATTACTTCGCTTATCATTTCTCTTCTCTTCGGAAAAAGAATCATCAATCTTCTGCATAGAAAACAAGTAGGAGAAACCATCCGCGACCTCGGATTAGTGGGAGAAAAACAAAAGCAAGGAACTCCCACGATGGGAGGACTTATCATTCTTTCCGCGATAATAATTCCAACGCTTCTCTTCGCGAAGCTTCACAATATATATGTCATCCTCATGCTCGTGGCAACAGTGTGGCTCGGTCTCATAGGATTTCTTGACGATTACATAAAAGTTTTCAAGAAAGATAAAAAAGGTCTGGCTGGAAAATTCAAAATAATCGGGCAGGTTGGTCTCGGAATAATTGTCGGGACAGTATTTTATTTCCATCCTGATATCCAAACCAAAGTAGAAATTCAAAAAGATGTTCTGGCAAAAGTTGACCAGTCGAAGGTGGAAGAAGTCACCGACACAGAGGGAAAAATCCATTACATGCTGGAAAGAAAATTGCCAAACACAACTATTCCTTTCATAAAAAATAATGAGTTCAATTATTCTTCCATCATGTCCCTGTTCGGAGAAAAAATGCGCGACTACACATGGATAATTTACATCCTCGCTGTAATCATAATTGTCACCGCAGTTTCAAACGGAGCGAACATCACCGATGGAATTGACGGACTGGCGACAGGAACTTCCGCCATCATCGGAGTAACGCTTGCCGTTTTTGCCTATGTATCCGGCAATATCATTTTCGCAAATTATCTCGACATTATGTACATCCCCCACACGGGAGAACTAGTGGTGTTCGCGAGTGCTCTCATTGGTGCATGCGTAGGTTTCCTCTGGTACAACGCATATCCCGCGCAAGTTTTTATGGGCGACACCGGAAGTCTTGCGCTCGGTGGAATCATCGCTGTGTTTGCGATCGCAGTTAGAAAGGAATTATTGATTCCCATCCTCTGCGGAATTTTTCTAATAGAGAATTTATCGGTGGTGATTCAGGTGGCGTATTTCAAATACACCAAGAAAAAATACGGAGAAGGAAGAAGGATTTTTAAAATGTCTCCGCTTCACCATCACTATCAGAAAATAGGAATGCACGAATCAAAAATTGTTTCACGCTTCTGGATCATAGGAATCATGCTCGCGATAATGACAATTGTAACACTGAAACTGAGGTAATGCCCATCCCCAACCCTTCCCAAAGGGAAGGGAGAAAGGAAAAGTAAAATGAAGAAATGGGAAAAAGAAAAGCAGCAGAACCAGTCACCCTCCCTTCGGGAGGGACGGGTTGGGCTTCGGCTGGTGGTTTTAGGAGCAGGCGAAAGCGGAACGGGGACGGCAGTGCTGGCGAAGAAAAAAGGTTTTGAAGTTTTTGTTTCGGACAAAGGAAAGATAAAAGACGAATACAAGAAAGTTCTTTCACATCATGGCATAGCGCACGAAGAAGGAAAGCACACGGCTTCCCTGATTCTGAATGCGGACGAAGTAGTAAAAAGTCCGGGCATTCCTGAAAAAGCAGAAATGATTGTGAAGTTGAGGAAGAAAAAAATTCCAATCGTCTCTGAAATTGAGTTTGCATCACGATACACAAAAGCAACTCTGATAGGAATCACGGGAACGAATGGCAAAACCACTACGACCAATCTCATTTATCACATCCTGAAAAACGCAGGATACAAAGTAGCGATGGGTGGAAATGTCGGAAAAAGTTTTGCAATGTTCGTGGCAGAAGGCAACTACGATTATTTCGTTCTGGAGTTGAGCAGTTTCCAATTAGACGGAATGTTCAAGACGAGAATCAACATTGCTATCCTCACCAACATCACTCCTGATCATCTCGATAGTTACAACTACAAGTTTCAGAACTACATCAACTCGAAGTTCCGCATAACACAGAATCAAACAAAGGAAGACGCTTTCATCTATTGCGCTGATGACGAAATAATAAAAAAAGAATTTAAAAAGAGAAAGTTCAACGCGCGCCTGTTTCCTTTCTCGATAAAAAGAAAAATAAAAACAGGAGCGCACTTAGAAAAGAATAAAATAAAAATCAATATAAACCAAACACAAACACCACTCACTATGTTCGTAGAACAACTAGCACTACAGGGAAAACACAACCAGTACAACTCAATGGCGGCAGGAATTGCCACACGCCTTGTTGATGTGCGAAAAAACGAAATCCGCGAATCGCTTTCGGATTTTCAAAACATTGAGCACCGCCTTGAATTTGTAACCAAAGTTCATGGCGTTGATTACATCAACGATTCAAAAGCAACTAATGTGAATTCCACCTGGTATGCATTAGAAAGCATGCAACATCCCACTGTGTGGATTGTTGGAGGAATTGATAAAGGAAACGATTACAAAATGCTTCAGGAATTAGTGAAGCAGAAAGTGAAAGCAATTGTTTGCCTTGGCACAGACAACAAAAAAATAATAAAAGCATTTTCTAAAATTGTGGATGTGATTGTGCAAACAAAATCAGCAGACGAAGCAGTTCGCATGTCTGCAAAACTTTCAACTAAGGGCGACACTGTGTTGCTTTCTCCCTGCTGCTCAAGTTTTGATTTGTTTGACAACTACGAGGACAGAGGAAGAAAATTCAAGCAGGCGGTAAAGTCGTTGTAATAAATAAAATGTCATTTCGACAGAAAGGAGAAATCTCTCAATGGGATTCCTCGCTTTGCTCGGAATGACAAATAAATAATAAAGAAAGGGTATGAAAAACTTTCTAAAAAAAATACACGGAGATAAAACAATCTGGGCGGTTGTGGTGTTTCTGTCCATTTTGTCTATCCTCACTGTTTACAGTTCTATTGCAACGCTCGCATACAAATACAAGGCGGGCGACACGGCACCGTATCTTCTCAAGCACACGGGAATAATTTTGTTCGGACTGGTGCTGATGTATTTAACGCACAAACTCAGAAGTGGATTTTATTCGCGCGTTGCAGTTATTGTCATGATACTTGCAGTTCCGCTTTTAGCAATAACACTTTTTTCAGGTTCAAGTATAAACGAAGCAAGCCGATGGCTGAGAATTCCTGTGATTGATTTAACATTTCAGACATCTGACTTCGCAAAGATTGCGCTCATCATGTATGTGGCGCGAACGCTTGCCGTCAAGCAAAATGAAATCAAGGATTTTAAAAGTGCTTTTCTGCCGATAATAATTCCTGTGGTATTTGTTTGTGTTTTGATTATGCCTGCAAATTTTTCCACTTCGGCAATGCTTTTTACAACTTGCCTGATACTGATGTTTATCGGAAGAATTAATTTTAAATATATTTTATCAATTATCGGTATTGGAATTGTGGCTGTTGCTTTGCTCGGAGTATTGATATGGAATTTCCCAGACGCAATTCACCGCGGTCCGACATGGAAAGCGCGGATTGAAAATTTCA
Source organism: Bacteroidota bacterium (assembly GCA_016213405.1). NCBI lineage: Bacteria > Pseudomonadati > Bacteroidota > Bacteroidota bacterium. The sequence continues at coordinate 81,172 of JACRAM010000088.1, read as the reverse complement.
TAGATGGAAAATCAGAAGTAAATTATCAGGTAGAACAATCCAAGATTGCAATTGCTACAGGTGGAATTTTTGGAAAAGGTCCTGGCAAAAGCACACAGAGGAATTTTTTGCCTCACCCCTATTCGGATTTTATTTTCGCAATCATCATTGAGGAATACGGATTGTGGATGGCGGTCTTTGTGATTTTCCTTTACCTTATATTATTGTATCGGGCTATTCGGATTGCCACTAAGTGCCAGAAAATTTTTCCCAGCATGCTTGCTGTCGGATGTGCATTCATTTTGGTTTTTCAGGCGATGATAAATATGGCGGTGGCGGTGAACTTAGTGCCTGTTACAGGACAACCGCTTCCGCTTGTGAGCATGGGTGGAACTTCCATCTGGTTTGCAAGCATTGCGATTGGAATGATTTTGAGCGCGAGCAGAGAACTTGAAAAAGAAAAGAAGACAGATGACACCCCGGCCCTAAAGGGAGAAATGCAAAGTGTGCCATTTGGGATATAAGATAAAATATGTCCTCTCCCTTTAGGGAAGGGGCAAAGCATATGAAAGTAATTATCAGCGGAGGCGGAACAGGCGGACATATTTTTCCTGCCATTGCTATTGCCAGCGCGCTGAAGAAAATTGATGAGAAGACGGAAATACTTTTTGTGGGAGCCAAAGGAAGAATGGAAATGGAAAAAGTTCCTTCTGCTGGATATAAAATAGAAGGGCTGTGGATAAGCGGATTGCAAAGGAGACTGACGATTGATAATTTGTCGTTTCCTTTTAAAGTGATATCAAGTTTGATGAAGTCAAAGAAAATAATCAAAAGTTTTAGGCCCGATGTGGCAGTCGGCACGGGAGGTTTTGCAAGCGGTCCACTGTTGAGAACTGCTTCGGGAATGAATATTCCTTGTCTGATTCAGGAGCAGAATTCATTTCCAGGAATCACAAATAAACTTCTTGGCAAAAGAGTGAATAAGATCTGTGTGGCTTACGAAGGAATGGAAAAATACTTCCCGAAAGAAAAAATTATTGTCACTGGAAATCCTGTAAGGCAAGATATTCTTTCACTGGAAGGAAAGAGAGAAAAAGCATTTAAAGATTTTTCGCTGAACCCAAATAAAAAAACTGTTCTTTTTCTTGGAGGAAGTTTAGGCGCACGCACCATTAATCAAAGCGTTGCCTCTTGCATGGATTTACTTATAAAAAATAACATTCAGATAATCTGGCAAACTGGTCAGTCATATATACAATATGCAACCGAAGTTACTTCTCAACTGCCGCGCGAAGATAACGGAGTTCGGGTCTATGGATTTCTTTCGCGAATGGATTTGGCGTATGCCTGTGCTGATATTGTCGTCTCGCGCGCAGGAGCAATTTCTCTTTCGGAACTTGCCATAGTAAAAAAGCCATGCATTCTGGTTCCTTCGCCAAATGTGGCAGAAGACCATCAGACAAAAAACGCAATGGCACTCGTAAAAAAAGATTCTGCAATTCTCGTGAAAGATTCAGAGTCGAGAGAAAAGCTTGGACAAGAAATAATTTCTTTGATGAACGACACCCAACGACAAACTAAACTGAGCCAGAATATTTTCAGACTTGCTTTTCCGAATTCGGCAGAAGTGATAGCAAAAGAAGTAATGAAACTTACAAGTAAACAATAGACAGTAGACAAGAAAGACAAAATGAAATACAAATTCGTAACATTCGTAAAGATTAGTAATTAGTAACCGATGAATTTTGACAACATAAAATATGTTTACTTCCTCGGAATCGGAGGCATTGGCATGAGTGCACTTGCTCGTTACTTCAACGCTATGGGAAAATCTGTGAGCGGTTATGATAAAACAAAAACTGCACTAACGGACGAACTTATTTCAGAAGGAATAAATATTCATTTTGAAGATAATGTTGAACTTATTCAGCCAGAAGCCAGAAGCCAGAAGCCAGAAACTCTTGTTGTATTGACACCCGCAGTTCCCAAAGAACATTCTGAATTAAAATATTTCCAGAAGAACGGCTATATAATAAAGAAGAGGGCAGAGACGTTGGGTGCGATTACTGAGCAAGCTTTCACTATCGCTGTAGCAGGTACGCACGGCAAAACAACCACTTCATCGCTCATCGCGCATATTCTGAAATCTTCCGAAGTGGATTGCACCGCATTTCTCGGTGGCATCACTCAGAACTACGGAACCAATCTTCTACTCAGCGAAAAACTGAAAAAGAAAAAATCTAAAATAAAACCTATCATAGTGGTTGAAGCGGATGAGTATGACCGTTCATTCCTCACGCTTCATCCGGATATTGCTGTCATCACTTCTGTTGACGCTGACCATCTGGATATTTACGGAGACAAAAAACAAATGGAAGAAACTTATGCGCAGTTTTCTTCCCAGGTTAAAGATGGTGGATTGCTTGTGATTAAAAAAGGTGTTGACAAAGTTCTCCTTGTGGAGAAAAATGAAAACAAAATAACGTATTCCCTTCAGCATTCATCAGATTATTACGCGAGAAAGATTGCGATAAAGAAAGGCGATTACATTTTTGATGTAGTGACTCCCGAGCAGACAATACGCGGAGTTGTTCTCGGAATTCCAGGAAAACATAATGTTGAGAATGCAGTGGCTTCTGTTGCTGTGGCTCAGAGGATGAATGTTTATTCTGGCAATATCAAGAATGCGCTGGCATCTTTCAAAGGAGTGAAGCGTAGGTTTGAATACCATATCAAAACAAGCAATCTGGTTTACATTGATGATTACGCACATCATCCCGAAGAATTGCGCGCCTGCATTTCGGCAGTGAAGGAAATGTATCCGCAGAAAAAAATCACGGGAGTATTTCAGCCTCATCTTTTTACACGCACAAGAGATTTTGCGAATGAGTTTGCAAGAAGTTTAGAATTGCTGGACGAATTAATTCTGCTTGATATTTATCCAGCCCGTGAAAAACCAATTGAAGGCGTGACTTCCGAAATGCTTTTGAGTAAAGTGAGAACAAAAAATAAGAAACTTGTTTCTAAAAAAGAATTGGTTAAAGAAATAAAAGAAAGAAAGGTTGAAGTGCTGATTACGCTTGGTGCGGGAGATATTGATACACTCGTTGAGCCGATTGCAAAAGAACTTTTGTCAAGAATAAAAAATAATTAAACAATGGAATTGTTTAAGAAGATATTGCGCATCACATTCTGGGTTCTGCTTATTGCCGGATTAGGAACTGTTTTCGCGTTTGTACAAAAGCAGGAAAACGAACTCTTGTGCAGCAAAGTCAATATCACCATTGAACGAGACCCGTTGAAAGAAAATTTTTTCGTGGATGAAGATGACATTCGTAAACTCATTGCCCAGCGATTCGGACAGGTGGAAAATACTCCGTTGAAAAATGTAGATGTGAATTATCTTGAGCGCTTATGCTACACTAATCCATGGGTTGCGCGGGCAGATGTTTATCTTACGATTAATGGAGTAGTGGACATTCAGATTGAACAGCGCCAGCCGATTTTGAGAATCATAAATCAGAAAGGTGAAAGTTATTATATGGATTCTAATGGGAGATTAATGCTCTGGTCTCCTGATTTTACTCCGAGGTTGCTGGTAGTGACTGGCAACATAAAAGAAAGTTATGATGAGTGGAGTCATACGAGCATGGACGAACTAATTAACAACGATACGCTGAAAACTCACACCCTGCTGGATGATTTTTACGCGATGGCTAAGTTTATCTTGGCGGATGAATTCTGGTCAGCGCATGTTGAACAGATTTATTTAAATAATCATGGCGAGATTGAGCTGGTACCTAAGGTGGGCGATCACAAAATTATTTTTGGAGATTCAGGAGATATGGAAGAAAAATTCTGGAAACTCAAAACTTTCTACAAGGAAGGGCTGAATTATACCGGATGGGAGGATTATGATACGCTGAATCTGAAATTCAATAATCAAGTGGTGTGTTCAAAGAAAAAATTTATACCAATAGTAAAACAAAAAACTAATAATACTTCAATACATTAATCATGGCTAAAGAAACTTTCGCTGCATCTCGTAAGGACCCCGATCTCATAGTAGGATTGGATATCGGCACCACAAAAATTGCCGTTCTGGTTGGGGTAAAAAATGAATTCGGAAAAATTGAAATCCTTGGAGTGGGAAGAGCTCCGTCTCTTGGTGTAAGGCGAGGTGTGGTGGCGAATATTGAACAAACGGTGTCTGCGATTCGATCAGCGGTGGAGGAAGCGGAAAAAAAATCAAACGTTGAAATTAAATTTGTTCATGTGGGAATTGCCGGGCAGCACATAAAAAGTCTGAAACACAGCGGTTCGCGAATCCGCGAGAATGTTGACATTCCGATTACGCAGAAAGATGTTGACTCGCTGATTGACAGCATGTACAAGCTGGTGATGTTGCCGGGAGAAGAAATCATTCATGTGCTTCCGCAGGAATACACCATTGACAGCGAAACAGGAATAAAAAATCCGATTGGTCATGAAGGAGTTCGGCTGGAGGCAAACTTCCATATCATCACGGGACAAATGGCTGCGGCAAAAAATATCAAGAAGTGCGTGGAGAAAGCCGGATTGCAGGTGGTGGATCTGGTTCTTGAGCCCATTGCTTCTGCCGCGGCTGTGCTGAGCGAAGAAGAAAAAGAAGCGGGCGTTGCGCTGGTGGACATTGGTGGCGGAACAACTGACATCGCTATTTTTTACGACAAAGTAATACGTCATACAGCAGTGATTCCTTTCGGAGGAAATGTGATAACGGAAGATATAAAGGAGGGATGTTCCATTCTCGCCAAGCATGCGGAAGAAATGAAAATAAAATTCGGTTCCGCGCTGGCGAAAGAGAATCAGGACAATGAAATAATTGTGATACCCGGATTGAAAGGAAGAACGCCAAAAGAAATTTCTACAAAAAACCTTGCGAACATCATTGAAGCAAGGATGAAAGAAATTCTTGACCTCGTTGCGTTTGAAATAAAAAATTCAGGCTACGAGAAAAAACTCATTGCTGGAATTGTAGTAACAGGCGGAGGAGCGCAACTCAAGCACATGAAGCAACTGGTGGAATACTATATCGGAATGGATACGCGCATTGGCTACCCGAACGAGCATCTTTCAAAAAGCGTGGAGGATGTAACCAGTCCGCTCTTCTCAACAGGCGTTGGGCTGGTGCTGCAGGGCTTTGATGAACTGGAAGTGGAAAAAACAAGAAATACAACTTCAAGCACCGGAGCAGAAAAACTCATCACGCACTCCAAAAAAATGCGCGGTAACTTTTTTGACGCGCTCTTCTCAAAAACAAAAAAGCTTTTTGATGAAGGTGATGAAGAATTTAAAGAGTAAGAGATACTAGAACAGCAGGCTCCCGTCAATATAGAAAGGTCTTTCCCATTGGAAAGGCTTTTTTATTTTAACCAATCTCGAAAATCAACCCTTCAGTAATTCACAATTGATAGTGAATAAGTCCAAAGAGGTTAGTTGTTTCCAAAGTCATCTCAACGTAATTTAGCCGAAACAAAAAAATTAAGGATTAAGGAATTACGATTTAGGAATTAAATTCCAAATCCTTAATCCCAAATCCTTAATCCTAAATCTATAATTATGCAGTTTGACTTACCGAAAGAAAAATCTTCCATCATAAAAGTGATTGGAGTTGGAGGCGGAGGCAGCAACGCTGTCAACCACATGTACAAACAGGGAATCAAAGACGTTGATTTCATTGTGTGCAATACCGACAGGCAGGTGCTTGACTCAAGCCCCGTGCCGCTGAAAATACAATTAGGAGCAGCGCTCACCGAAGGGCTTGGTGCGGGCTCGCTCCCCGAAATGGGAATGAAAGCAGCTTTAGAAAATGAGCAAGAACTGAGAAACGCGCTTGCAAAAACAAAAATGCTTTTCATCACTGCAGGAATGGGCGGTGGAACCGGTACAGGAGCGGCTCCTGTGATTGCAAAAATCGCGCGTGAAATGGGAATCCTTACCGTATCTATCTGCACGCTTCCTTTTTCATGGGAAGGCAAGCTGAGAAAGAAACAAGCCGAAGAAGGTTTGGCTGAACTGAAAAAATATTCTGACTCGGTGCTTGTCATATTAAATGACAAGATACGCGAGATATATCATAACCTGAAAGTGGGTGAGGCATTTGCTCATGCGGATAATGTGTTGACTTCCGCGGCAAAATGTATTGCCGAACTCATCAACGTGGCGCTCACCATCAATGTTGATTTCAACGATGTGCGCAGGGTGATGGAGAACAGCGGTGTTGCCATCATGGGTTCTGCCATGGCGAACGGAGAAGGACGCGCCCTCAAAGCGGTTACGCAGGCGCTCAACTCTCCTTTATTAAATGACAATGACATTCGCGGTGCACGGTATGTTTTGGTGAGCATCACTTGCGGTGCAGGAAAAGATGAACTCACCATGGACGAACTGGCTGAGATTACTGACTATGTTCAGGAAGCGGCAGGGCAAACTGCAGAAATGATTAAAGGATACGGCACGAATGATACACTCGGAGAAAAAGTAAGCGTGACAATTATTGCGAGCGGTTTCGAAAGAAAAAATACTGACCTTGGTTTAACTCCGCAGCAGCCCGAAGTGAAAATGATTCATCTGAACGAAGTGAAACCTGTTTTGGAAAAGAAAGAAGAAACAAAAGTGGAAGTTTCCAAAATGACAGAACCGATGCTGAAGTCAGAAGTGATAGAGGATAAAAAAGAAGAGCCTGTTTCGAAAAAAGAAGTTGCTCAAACACTAGCTGAAGTAAAGAAGGAAGAAATATTAATTGAGCTTAAGAAAGTAGAGGAGAAGCCCGTAGAGTTGAAACGCATTGAAGTGAAGTTTGAGCCGGTGGTCTCTGAAGTGAAAGAGGAAGTTCCTCAGATTATTGCTGAAACCACTCCGCCTGTGGTTGAAACGGAAGAAGTGCCGGTTGTTAGTAGTCAGTTGCCAGTGGATGAAACAACGAACAACGAACAACTAACATGTGACAAAATAATAGCAGAAGAAAAAATTGAAGAGGAACCTTTTGTTGTGCCCTTCCTTCTTGTAAAAGAGAACGAACAGAAAAGTATTGAGTTTGACTTGACGGAAGAAAAGCCAGTTGTTAGTGGTCAGTTGCCAGTGGCTGAAACAACTAACAACGAACAACTGCCAACTGACAAAAAAGAAGAACCTAAAGTGGAGGTTCCACCGGTGAATATGGATGTGAAGCGCTCGTTTATTTCTTTGCCCGGCATGTCAGACAATGATACTAACTCAGGTGAATCAAAAGTGACGAAGATAGGGGATGTGCATCTTAATTCTGTTCCACCGATTTCTGACGCAGAAGCAAAACAAAAAGCGCAGGAAAAAATTCAAAAACTCCGCGAACTGAGCTTTAAAGTAAAAACTCCCGGTGGATTAGCAGAACTGGAAAATGAACCCGCTTACAAGCGCAAGAACGTGGTGCTGAACGATACGCCACATTCTTCCGAATCAGAAATATCGCGCCTCACACTGGGAACAGAAAATCCATCAAATGGCGCAACAAACAAAACCCCCAGCCTGCGCCCTGATAATTCTTTTCTGCACGATAAGCCGGATTGAAAAAAAATCGGCAGTAAGCAGTAAACAGTAGGCAATAGCAGCCAAAATGTAATTCTGTCGGGAGGTTTCAGTCGGTGATTACTAATTTGTCCACGATGGTTTTGTGGGTATCCATCCCTTCGGGATTTTCTTCTGTTCTGAATAGTTATCCGTTAATAGACATCTTTCATAATTCAAATAAGAAAAAAATATCTGCCACTAAATCACTAAAACACGAAAGAAATACTAAAAATTCTTTTGTGAAATTTTGTGTCTTTGTGTTTTTGTGGCATAAAATGAATTATGAAAGAAATCCAATACATTTTTTACCGCAGAGAACGCGGAGATTTTTGTCCCTCTTTTATCGGGATAAACTCCGAGCCGCAGAGTTTGCGTAAGTTCTGAATTATAAAACCAACTGCGTTGACTGAATTTTTTTTCCGAAGAAGATACTGGCTGACTTGTCAAAAGCTTCTGCAGCATCGGTAGTGTAAAATTCCCGTTTCCCGTTTCGGGAAATAGCTGTTTCAATTTCAGGATGGCGAAGCAGATAATCAGATAAACTATCGGCAACAATTTCTCCCTGCGAGAGGATGGTTACACCGGATGGTACATATCTTTTTATTTTTTCAAGGAGAAGAGGATAATGCGTGCATCCGAGAATGATGGTGTCAATGGCTCCGCTTTGCATGAACAGCGCGTCAATATCTTTACGGATGAAATAATCCACGCTATCAGCATATAGTTCATTGTTCTCCACCAGCGGAACCCACATAGGGCATGCCTGCTGAAATACGTTCACGTCAGGAAAAAACTTTTCTATTTCAATTTTATAGGAGTTGGAAGCCACCGTGCCGGTTGTTCCGAAAACTCCCACGTGTTTTGTCTTTGTGTATTTGCCAACCACTTCGGTGGTGGGGCGGATGACACCCAGCACCCGTTTGCCTGCCCCGATTCCATCGGGGGCAGGAGACATCTTTGGCAGATCCAGTTGCTGAATGTTGCGCAATGCTTTTGCCGATGCGGTGTTGCAGGCGAGAAGTATCGGGTTGCAGTTCATTGTAAATAATTTCTGAACACACTCCAGAGTGTAGTGATAAACAGTTTCAAAAGAGCGCGTGCCATAAGGAGAGCGTGCGCTGTCGCCTAAATAAATGTAATCATACTGCGGAAGTTTTTTCACAATCTCTTTCATCACGGTGAGCCCGCCAAGACCTGAATCGAAAATGCCGATGGGTGAAGAAAGCCCCACCTCTTTCCTCCCCGAAGGGGAGGAGGATTTGATTAGAGATAAATTTTCTGATTTTTTTTCTTTCATACCATTCTCCCTCTCCTTCGGAGAGGGTCGGGGAGAGGCTTTTAAAACCTGATTCCGAAAATTGTAATGTCATCCACCTGTTCTTTTTCTTGCATCCAGTCAGTAATGGTGTCGTCAAGTTTTTTCTTTTGCTCTTGCAGGGGCAGCGTGTTGAGTCCAACAAGCATTTCCTTGAAAGGTCCATAGAAGAATTTCTTTTTGTTCGGTCCGCCCGGCTGGTCGGGATAACCGTCAGAGAAAAGATAAATGGAATCGCCTTGCTGTGTTTCTATTTTATGATTGGTGAAAAGCCCTTCTTCTGAGGTGTGTTCCGAATGTCCGATGGGAATACGGTCTGCTTTGTATTCTTCCAGTTTGTTATTCCTCACCAGATAGAGCGCGTTGTAAGAGCCGGCATACTCCATGGCTCTTTCTTTTTTGTCAATGCACACCATGGCAATTGCCAGTCCGTCTTTCACCGATGAGCCGTTACTGCCGCCTGAAAAAGTTTCCTGCATCATCCTGCGCAGTTCATTGAGGATGTCGGATGGTTTGAAGAGCCCCATTTCTTTTACGGTGTGGTTCAAAAGATTGTATCCGATGAGTGACATGAACGCGCCCGGAACTCCGTGCCCTGTGCAGTCGGCTGCCGCAATCCATATTTTGTTTCCGCGCTCGTAGCTCCAGTAAAAATCTCCGCTCACTATGTCTTTCGGCTTGAAGAGCAGGAACCATTCAAAAGGAAATTTGCTCATCTCCTGCTCGGAAATAAAAACGGCATCCTGAATCCGTTTGGCGTAATCAATGCTGTCAGTGATTTTCACATTTTTCTTTTCGAGTTCCACATTCTGCTTGCTGATGGTTATTGTTCTTTCCTCCACTTTCTTTTCAAGGATTATATTTTCCTTTTTGAGTTTCTTTTCTCTCCATTTTACAAACAGAATGATAATCAGCAATCCGGCAATGCCGGAACTCACCCAGAACCAGGTTGTTTTCCAGAACGGGGGAGTGATGCTGAATTGAAATGTAACGGGTTCGGTATTCCAAACTCCATCGTTGTTGCACGACCATACGTTGAATGTGTAACTGCCGGGATTAAGTGAAGGGTAGGTGACGTGATTTTCTTTTACTATAGGAGATTTTTCTTTGTCCAATCCTTCCAGCTGGTAGCGGTATTTAACGCGCTTCGGATTGGTGAGCGATGTTCCGATGAAATCAAAAGTGAAATGGTTCTGGCTCCATCCAAAAACATGGTCGGCAGGAATATCGGCTTCCTGAAAAAACAATCTTGGATTCTTAATCGTTGTTATCGGCTCTACCTCGTTGTTCTTTTCATTATTAGAATTGTATTTCACCAATCCGATAATAGAACCAAACCACAATGCGCCTTCTTTATCTTTGCAAACAGCGTTGGGATTAATTTCTACGCCCAGAAAACCGTCTTCTTTTTCATAGTGCTTGAAGGTTTCATCTTTCAGGTTGAAGCGGTCAACGCCAAGCCCTGTTCCAATCCATAAATTATTTTTATTGTCAGTGGTGAGAAGGAATGGCGTGTTGGAACTTAATCCTTCTTTTGTAGTGTATGCTTTAAAAGTATTTCCATCGTATTTATAAATCCCCAGATCAAAAGTTCCGAACCAGATATTTTTGTTTGCGTCTTCGGTGATGCAGAGCGTGAACTTGCTGGGGTATCCTTCTTTGTCAGTGAAAGTTTTAAAGACCTCACCTCCAACCCCTCCCCCGGAAGAGAGGGGAGCAGAGCCATCATACATGGTAAGAGAGCCGGCAAGTGTTCCGAACCACATTCTGTCTTTCGTGTCGCGGAAGATGGTATAGATTTGTTCGCTTCCTATTCCGTCTTTTGTTGTGAACTGCTGAAACTTTTCTGTGGCGATGTCAAATTTTAAAAGTCCGCCTTTGTTGGTTCCTATCCAGATGTTTCCGTCTTTATCTCCGCAGATGGAATAAATTTCATTCACGGGCAGTCCGCTTTTTTCTACGGTGTAGTTGTCAATCTTTTTTGAAGAAGGGTTGTAACGCGAAAGTCCTTTTCCGAAATCAGTATACCAGATATTTCCTTTCACATCTTCATAGAGCGCGCTGGTGTTCAGAATTTCTCCTTCTTTTCCTGTAAGTTTGTTGAAGTGCATTCCTGTTGCATCTTTTTCTCCCTTCCCTTCGGGAAGGGCAGGGGATGGGCTTTGAATCAATCCGCCTTCTGTTCCAATCCAGAAGTTTCCTTTTTTATCCTGAATAACTGACCATACCAAACTATTATCCAATCCTTCATTGCTTCCGTAAATTTCAAACTGCTCGTCAAAATACTGGTTGAGGTTGAGGTAAGTTCCTATCCATATATTTTTTTCTCTGTCCTGAATGATGGAGAGAACGCGGTCATTGCTCAATCCTTGTTTGGATGAAATGGTCTGGAACACCGGCCCTTTGTACCCGTTCACTTCGAGTTGAGGAAGATATTTTGAAACACCGCCTCCGTAAGTGCCGAGAAAAATAGTTCCGTTGGCATCTTCAAAAATAATTCGCACATTTTCATTTGACAATCCGTTTGAAGCATTGTAAACTTTCATTTGTTTATCTGAACCGATTCTGAAAACTCCTTTATCGGTTGAACCAATCCAGATGTTTCCTTTGCTGTCATTAAACAGTGAGTGGATGGAGTTAGAAGGAAGAGTTTCTTCGTAAGCGGAAAGTTTTCCTGATTTGCTTTGAGTGATTCCTGTGGATGTGCCAATCCAGATGGTTCCGTCTTTGTCTTCCATCAATGCGTTCACAATATCCCCGGCAAGTCCGTCTTTGGCTGTAATGTTGGTGAAATTCCCGTTTTCGGATTTAATAATGCCTTGTCCATCTGTTCCGATCCAAACCCTTCCGCTTTTATCCTGCATAATGCAGTTAATGGTTTTCTTGCTTTCAATTTTACCGGGAGTAATTTCTTCAAAATGTTTTTTCGCTGCATCGTATTTTGAAATTCCGCCCGACCAGTGTCCGAACCAGATGTTGCCGTCTTTATCAAGGCAGGAAGAAGTAACTCTGTTTTCAGCAAGACCGTCTTTCTTATTGAAGTTTTCGAAACTGAGTCCGTTGTATTTGCTCACACCGCTCATGGTTCCCACCCATATGCTACCGTTCTTGTCCTGAAGCATGGTGTAAATGCTGGACTGAGGCAATCCTTCTTCTATTCCGAATTGATTGAGGTTGAGAGTCTGAGCAAAGAGCCCATCCCCAACCCTTCCCCAAGGGAAGGGAGAAAGTAAGAGAGTTAAAAGAAAAAAAGATAATACTTTACGTTTCATTTTAACTGAACTATGAATAATACTTTTTATCATTTGACATTTATTTTCCCTCTCCCCTTGGGGGAGAGAAGGAGAGGGGCTACTGTTTCTTCATCTTTTTATCGTTCTCATCCACCATATCCAGCAAACTGGTGAGCGTATTATTTGTTTCATATTTGGCTGAAAGGTTTTTTGCTTTTTCCTTATTCGTTTTTTCCTGCTGGGCTTTCAACGTTTTTTTGGCAATGTTTATTGAGTAAGCGCCTGTTCCGTCAAAAGCGTTCTGGTCAACATCTTCAGGCGAAACGGGTTTTACAAACTTTTGGATTTCTATTTTTGTATTTGAAGCAAGGCGCGCCAAGCTGTCCAAACTGTCCTGCATGCGCTTTTTCTTCATCTCTTGTTTCATTGCTTCAAGGTTTTGCTGCAGAATCCTGTCGGCTTCCTCTCTTGATTTCTGGTCGGCAATGCGTTTGGCTTCTTCATCGCCCTTGAGCTTGGCATCAGCATCTGCTTTTATTTTTGCGTCTTCATCGGCTTTCTTTTTAGCGGCATCCTCATCTTCTTTTTTCTTTTTGGCAGCCAGTTCGCGCAGATAATTTTCATCTTTCATTTTATCTTCATCCTTCTGAACAATTTTTGCATACACCTGGTCAAAACCGAAAATATGCTGTGTGTTATCCCATTTTATTTTTCCCGAAGGGCGTTCGAGCACAATATCTTTCACTGTGGTTTCTATCATCACGATGGAAAGATCGAAATCGTAGCGTACAAATGGATTTAAATTGAATTCAAGAGGCGGAATGTAAGTGTTTATGCTAATGGTCTTGGGCACGGTGCCTATCTGCGAAATATTCAGAACGTATTCAGACTTGGGGTTGGTGGTGCTCGCCTCCATCTGTATATAATACTTTCCGTTCTTCCCCGATAAAACTTTAGTAATGATTTTTCCGTCTTTTTTCAGTTCCATATCCACTCCTTCAGCGGCTTTGCCCGACAGCAATTTTGTATTCCCCTTCAAAATAAAAAGAGAACCCTGTTCTTCTTTATTTTGAGAATAGGAGAAAAAGGAAACAGAGAAAAGAAAAAAGGATACTGCCGAAAAAAAGAAAAACTTTCTGGTTATTGCAGCATACAGCATGTATCCTTTTTCAGCATGAGATTACTTAACGCCAAGTTCTGCTTTCACTGCATTGAAAATGTCGTCTACTGGTTCGGAATAAAGAATAACTCCCAGACTTGAATCAAGAACCACTTTGTATCCCTTCAACTTAGCCACTTTTTCAATAGCCTTTTTAGCTTTTTCATTGATGGGCTTGGTAAGCTCTTCGTTCTTTTTCTGAAAATCAGTTTGCGCCTGCACCTGAAAATCCTGTATGCGCTGGTTCAGATCCTGAAGTTCTTTTTGTTTGGTGGTTTTAATTAAGTCAGTATAAACTTTTTCGTTTGCCTGATAATCTGCAAGTTTGTCATTCAGCTCTTTCTGCATGGTGGTGAGCGTGGTTTCCAATTGCTTGTAATGGTCAGCCGATACTTTTTTCGCGTCCACCATTTCGGGCATTACGGAAAGAAGCGAGTCAAGATCAATGAAAGCGGCTTTTTGTGCGAAAGACGCAACTGAGGATGTGATAAGTCCTGTGAGAATGAGTGATTTGAAAATTGATTTCATGATAAAAAGTTGTTTGATGTTAGTCGTTAGAGATTAATCGTTACTATCTTTTAAACAGAGGGCGAAAGTAATAAAAATATGTAAGAAGGTTAAGATTTTTTAGTAGGGCACCCGACTGCTCCGGATAACTATCTGGACTACTTGTCCTTCTCCTTGTCTTTATTGCTGGTTGGCTTAAAGCCCATTGATTCCAACACTTCATCGCTTTTGTCGTATTTGGGGTTGGAGTAAAGAATGTTGAGGTCGGCAGATTTGTTATACATGATCATGATCATCTGCTTTTCAGAAAGCTCTTTTATGGCGTTGTATGTTTTATCCTGAATGGGTTTCACCAGTTCCTGCCTTTTCTTAAAGAGGTCGCCATCCACGCCAAAATGCTGCTTCTGCAGTTCTTTGGCTTCTTTTTCTTTGGCGATTATTTCATCCTCGCGCTTCTTTTTCATGTCCTGTGTGAGAAGGATTTCTTCCGATTGAAACGCCTTATACAGGCGGTCAACTTCCGTAAGGCGGGTTTCAATTTCTTTTTGCCATTGCAGCGAAATCTGGTCTAGCTGCGTTTGCGCGCTTTTGTATTCAGGCACATTGTTGAGGATGTAATCCAAATCAACATAAGCGGTTTTTTGAGCGAAAATGTTTCCTGCTGATGTGACTGCGAGGATTAAAACGAAGAATAACTTTTTCATAGTGTATTGTTTTTTTGATTGTAACTCTCTTTTAAAACAGATATTGTGCCATTAATAAAAACACGAAGATAAATAATGTTTTGAAAGAGAAGTTTTGTAAAGAAACCCATTCTTGAAGCAATGCCGTATGAATCGAGAGGTTCACGTATGGTTCTGCAAACCAGCCCGACTGACGGCAATGAAAGCGGTGGGCATTTTTTTATTTCAGTCGTTGTCGTAATAACCGTTCAATCTTTTTACGATTTTCTTTATTGTCCGCTAAGATGCCCGATACTTCAAGGTCGCTGAGTTTATAACATTCTTCTTGCCACCCTCAACCTATGCGAATACTTTTTCATCTCTTCATTATAAATTCCATGGTGGTCAAGTTTGTCAATGCGCACTTTGCCAAAAGCATGAATGATTTTCCCTTTATCCAAAATAATCCCCACATGCACAATCTTTCCATCTTCATTATCAAAAAAAGCCAGATCACCTTCCTTCGCTTCCTCCAAAAAACTTAATGCTTCTCCTTGTTCTGCCTGCTGGTGCGCGTCACGTTTCAGTTTGGTGCCGTTCAGTTTGAAGACCATTTGAGTAAATCCTGAGCAGTCCAAACCAAAAGGAGAGCGCCCGCCCCAGAGGTAAGGAGTGTTTAAATACCAGCGAGAAGCCCCTCCTAAATCCTCCCCGTTAGGGAGGGCTTTCTTTTTTGCGAATGGGAATGAAACATTTCCTTCAAAAGAATATTTTTCTTTTCCGAGTGAGAAAGATTTGTCTTTGAACTTTGGAAGAGAACTGCCAAGAAGAACAGAAACCAAGTTTCCATTTTCATCTTCTGCTAATTGAACTATATCCGTGGTAACAGCATTGTTTGAATCATTAATTCCTTTAATATCATTCAGCGGAAGAAATTGTTTTTTGTCTATCCAGCATTCGTAACCATCATATTCAATACGAATCAGTGTCCAGGACTTTTTTTCCTCGAGTACTTCGAAATGTTCTCCGAATAAAAGCTGAGTAACCATTTCTGATTTATCAGAAGGTTCTTTCCGGCAGGGAACGATACTTAAATTGCAGATTCCAAACATGTCTATTAATTCTCAAGACTCAAATTCCAAGTTTCAAGTCCCAAGGAATACAAGGAATTTTTCTTGGTTCTTGGGACTTGAGACTTGGCACTTGGGTCTTTTTAAACATTTTCAATTACCATAGCACTCGCTCCACCGCCACCATTACAAATTCCTGCAGCGCCATACTTCGCTTTGTTCTGCTTCAGCACGTTGATAAGCGTTACAATAATTCTGGCACCTGAGCAGCCCAGCGGATGTCCGAGAGAAACCGCGCCTCCATTCACATTCACTTTGCTCGGATCAAGTTTCATCTTTTGCATGTTGGCGATTCCGACAACTGCGAATGCTTCGTTCAATTCAAAATAATTTATGTCGCTCATTTTCAGATTTGCTTTCGCTACTGCTTTCGGAACAGCAAGCGATGGAGTAGTGGTGAACCATTCGGGTGCTTGCTCCGCGTCTGCATAAGAAACAATTTTTGCAAGTGGTTTGAGTCCGAGCGCATTCATTTTTTCTTTACTCATCAGCACCACAGCAGCAGCGCCATCGTTCATCGTAGAGGAATTTGCAGCTGTCGCGCTTCCGTCTTTTGTGAATACCGCGCGCAGTTCGGGAACTTTCGCGAAGTTCACATTCTTATATTCTTCATCTTCCTTAAATAAAACCGGATCGCCTTTGCGCTGAGGAATTTCTACCGGAACAATTTCATCATTGAACTTGCCTGCTTTCCATGCATTGCCGGAGCGAGTATAGGATTCAATTGCAAAATCATCCTGCTCTTTGCGCGAGATGTTGCATTCCTTTGAGCAGAGATCAGCGGCAACGCCCATGGCATAGTTGTGATACACATCGGTCAGACCATCTTTCGCCAACCCGTCAGTGAGAGTAACATTTCCGTATTTATTTCCCCATCGCATATTTTCAGAATAGAAAGGAACAGAACTCATATTTTCCATTCCTCCTGCCACCACCACATCGGCATCGCCCAGCATAATGGATTGAGCGCCCTGCATGATGGCTTTCATTCCCGATGCGCAAACTTTATTTACGGTTGTGCATTGAACATTGTCCGGCAATCCGGCAAACTTTGCTGCCTGCCGTGCAGGTGCTTGCCCGAGATTTGCCTGAAGAACAGAACCCATCAATACTTCCTGAACTTCTTTCGGGTCAAGATTAATTTTTGCGAGTGCACCTTTGATGGCGGTTGCGCCAAGTTTGGTTGCGGAAATATCTTTAAGCGTGCCTCCGAAACTTCCCAAAGGAGTTCGTACAGCTGAAACGATGAAAACTTCTTTCATAAAGTTGTAATTTTTGTTGATGGATATGGTAAATTCACAGATGAAATTTTGATGCGAAAGATAATATTATTTTTGTTCACCGATTATGAAAACGCACACCCTCAGAAAAAATAAAGTGAATGTGATTACTCTCGGATGTTCCAAGAATGTGGTAGACTCCGAAGTGCTGATGGGACAGCTTCGCGCAAATAAAATTGCAGTTGAATACTCAGATGAAATTGACCACGCAAATATTGTGATTGTAAATACCTGCGGATTCATTGATAACGCCAAACAGCAATCCATTGATACGATCCTGCGATGTGTGGAAGCAAAAGAAAAAGGGTTCGTGGAAAAAGTGTATGTGACCGGTTGCCTGAGCGAACGCTACAAGGACGATTTGCAAAAAGAAATTGTTGATGTCGATGCCTGGTTCGGCACGAAAGATTTACCGCGACTTCTCAAAACTTTAAAAGCAGATTACAAGCACGAACTGATTGGCGAACGATTGTTCACAACGCCTTCTCATTATGCGTACTTAAAAATTTCTGAAGGATGCGACAGACCTTGCTCTTTCTGTGCGATTCCGATAATGCGGGGCAAACATGTTTCGATTCCGATGGAACGGATTATTGAGGAGACAAAAAATCTGGTTAAGAACGGGACGAAAGAAATTATTCTCATCGCACAGGATTTGACTTACTACGGTTTGGATATTTACAAGAAAAGAAATCTTGCTGAACTGCTCGAAAAACTTTCCGTTGTGAACGGGCTGGATTGGATTCGTTTGCACTATGCATACCCGAGCGGGTTTCCGTTAGAAGTTTTGGATGTGATGCGAGAGAAGAAAAATATTTGCAACTATCTCGACATTCCGCTGCAGCACATTTCAGATAATATGTTGAAGTCAATGCGCAGAGGAATTACGAAGGAGAAAACAATTGAGCTGGTGGAAACTATTCGCAAGCGCGTTCCCGGAATAGCGATACGCACTACGCTGATTGCTGGTTATCCAGGAGAAACAAAACAAGACCACGAGGAAATGCTGGAGTGGATAAAGGAATCGAAGTTTGAACGCTTGGGAATTTTCACTTACTCGCACGAGGATGACACGTATGCTTTCTCGCTGAAGGATGATGTACCGCAAAAAGAAAAGCAAAGGCGTGCCGATGCGGTGATGAAAGTTCAGCAGAAGATATCTGCCGAGCTAAACAAGAAGATGATCGGCAAAACTTTCAAAGTGTTGTTTGATAAAAAGGAAGGAAACTATTTCATCGGCAGAACAGAGTTTGATTCACCTGATGTGGATAACACCATTCTTGTGGATGCAAAAAAGAATTATGTGCGCATTGGAGATTTTGCGAATGTGAAAATCACCAGCGCGAAGGAATATGATTTGTATGGAGAACTTGTATAGTGCGCGAACGATTGAAGTGGAAATCCTTTGGCGAGTAGATTCTTCACTTCGTTCAGAATGACAAACGCCAAAGATTGAAACGGAAAGCGTGACCTGAGTGAAGCGAAGGGCGCGCCCAAACAAAAAATAAAACCTATGAAAAAAATATTTTCCATTGCATTTTTAATTTTTAATTTCTCATTTTTAATTCGTGCCGAAGAAGGCATGTGGATTCCGTCTCTGCTCAAGGCGCTGAACGAAGCGGATATGCAGAAGATGGGCTGCAAACTTTCTGCGGATGAGATTTACAATATCAATAAATCGAGTTTGAAGGATGGCGTTCTGCAATTTGGCGGAGGGTGCACGGGCGAAATGATTTCGGGCGAGGGGTTGCTCATTACGAACCACCACTGCGGTTACAGCCAGATTCAGTCGCACAGTTCGGTGGAGCACGATTACCTGACGAACGGTTTCTGGGCGATGAATAAAAAAGATGAACTGACTTGTCCAGGACTGACGGTGACTTTTATTATCCGCATTGAAGATGTGACTGCGAAAATTCTGGATGGCATTTCGGGCGATATCAGCGAAACAAAACGCGACTCCATCATCACAGCGCGCAGCAAAAAGATAGAAACAGAATCCACACAAGAAACTCATTACAATGCGAAAGTGAAACAGTTCTACTACGGAAATGAATTTTATTTATTCGTGATGGAAACTTTCAAAGATGTTCGCATGGTGGGCGCTCCGCCTGAATCCATCGGAAAGTTTGGCGGTGACACTGACAATTGGATTTGGCCACGCCACACGGGAGATTTTTCTTTGTTCCGCGTATATGCAGACAAAGACAACAACCCTGCGGAATATTCTGCGGACAATGTGCCGTACAAGCCGAAATATTTTTTTCCGATCTCGCTGAAGGGAGAAGAGATAAATGATTTCGCGATGGTGTTTGGTTTTCCCGGACGCACAACGGAATATCTTCCTTCACCTGCTGTTGAACTGATTCAAAAAGTTTCCGACCCGATACGCGTGAAAGTACGCACAGAGCGTTTGGCGGTGTGGGATGTGGACATGAAGAAAAGCACAGCAGTGAGAATTAAATATGCTTCCAAGTACGCAGGCGTGAGCAACTATCATAAGAAGTGGTCAGGAGAAATTCACGGGCTGGAACTTGCGGATGGAATTAAAGTGAAGCAGGAAATCGAAAAAACTTTTCAGGACAGAGTTTCGAAAAATACAGACTGGAATAATAAGTATGGAAATCTTCTCGCTGATTTCAAAAGTGCTTACGCTCAACTTACTCCTTATCAAAAGGTGGTGGATTATTTTTCAGAGACCGTGAATGCAGTGGAGATTATAAAGTATGCGAATGGGTTTGTTTCTGCAAGAAATACATCTTCTGTCGAGGAAAGAAATAAAAAAATAGAAAACCTTAAGAAAGGGGTTGCAGGTTTTTATAAGGATTATAATGTAGAGACAGACAAAAAATTATTTGTAGCAATGCTGAAAATGTACTACGAGAACATTGATAAATCTATGCAACCCGACTTTTTCCGATTAATTGAAAAAAAATATAAAGGCAATTTTGAAAAATATGCCAATTATGTTTTCAAAAAATCAAATTTTGTTTCTCAAGAAAAAGTCAATTCATATTTAAGCATTCCGCCTTATGTAATAGACCCTGTTTGGGATATTGCCCAAAGTGCATACGCAGATTTTTTTGAAAAGAAAATTCAGCCAGAGTATACTAAGTTACAGGACAAAGTAAATCGCCTGCAGAGAGATTACATGTATGCGCTCAAAGTGGTAATGCCCGAGAAAAAATATTATCCGGACGCCAACAGCACGTTGAGAGTTTCCTATGGAAAGATAGGCGGTTACGAAGGAAAGGATGGAGTCACGCTTAAATATTTTACCACGCTGGATGGAATCATGGAAAAAGAAGATTCAACGAATGAAGAATTTATTGTGCCGAAGAAACTGAAAGAGTTGTACGAGAAAAAGAACTTTGGGCAATACGCGGATAAGGATGGCAAGTTGCATGTTGGGTTTCTTTCGGCACAGCATACTACTGGAGGAAATTCCGGCAGTCCGCTGATTGACGCTAACGGAAATCTCATCGGAATAAATTTTGACCGCAACTGGGAAGGCACCGCCAATGACATCATTTACGATGACACACAGGGCAGAAGTATTGTTCTGGATGTGCGTTATGCGCTGTTTGTGATAGATAAATTTGCTGGCGCCACAAATCTTATTAATGAAATGAAGATTGTGAAATGATAATCGTTGGGACATGATATATCATGTCCGTACATTTTGGGCGCGTCACCGCGAGGCGCGCTGTCGGGCTATCCGCTTCAATCTCCGCACATAAATTATGTGCGGAGGATTTCCGCTTCTATCCCTCGCGCAAATCATGAATTGAAATCATCCTTTTCCCAATTTTCCGGATTGTTCGCAATGTAATTTGAAATCCGTTCAAATGATTTTTGGTTTCGGATAATGTGTTCATGAAATCGCGATTGCCATTCAAAAT
Source organism: Bacteroidota bacterium (assembly GCA_016213405.1). Lineage (NCBI taxonomy): Bacteria > Pseudomonadati > Bacteroidota > Bacteroidota bacterium. The sequence goes on along the minus strand of JACRAM010000088.1, from coordinate 60,418 downwards.
GTTTTACATCGTTTTTATTGCACCACCGCGTCACCGATGATTTATATTGTTGCACCATTACCGAAATAGAACCCGCAATGGGTTTTGAAAATTGCCGTTGCGTTGGTTCTGGTAGGGACACGACATGTCGTGTCCCTACAACAACGGGGACAAACGATATTTCAATAATCCCGTGAATATGATTTGGCATTATTATATGTTCGTGTAAAACAACATTCGGAAAATGTTTCGGAATTGCCAACCAATATTCATCAGCAATTTTTCCTATTTCGGATAAAACCATTTTTTTATTGGACATCGCATGCGATGTCCCTACAATTCGACCAAACAAACATTCGCGGTCTTTAATGCAAATCGTAATGAAATACAATCCTTCCTGCGAATAATCATATCCTTTCAGACGGAACGATTTGCGATTATGTATAGCAGGATTATATTTCATATAGGCGAACCTATGAATTTTTTGGCTATTTGATGTTCCTTCTATGTCTATCTTCGTGGCATTAACGGTTGTTTTCTAAAATGCATTCCCATCACATATCATTAGAAAAGACAGGTCAATTCTCAAAACTGTTTCTTGATTATGTTAACCAAGACAAGAAACTAAATTCATTTTATAATTATTCTCCTTCAGTAGATTCTTTTTCTCAAGCAATAAAAGATATTTCTTCTAAAAAGTTCAAGCGCAAGTTGTTGGTGGAGGTTTTGCAAGAACAGTATGCTTCCATTAACCATCAACCATCAACCATCAACCAGCTTTTAGATGAAAATTCTTTCACTGTTTGCACCGGACATCAATTATGCCTCTTCACCGGTCCGCTATATTTCATTTATAAAATTATTTCTACACTCAATCTTGCTGAGGAGTTAAAGAAAAAATATCCTGCAAATAATTTTATTCCTCTGTTCTGGATGAATGGAGAAGACCACGATTTTGCGGAAGTAAATCACATAAATCTTTTTGGTAAAAAGATTGAATGGAAAAGAAAATCGGGCGGAGCTGTCGGAAAATTTTCCACAGCAGGAATTGCTGAAACAATTTCCGAGCTGAAATTAGTTTTGGGTGATTCGGAACATGCAACTGAGCTGATTAGCTTATTTGAAAATGCGTATGTGAATCATTCGGATTACGCCTCTGCAACAAGATATTTGGTGCACGAACTTTTTGGAAAATACGGTTTGGTTATTCTGGATGCGGACTATAAGCGTTTGAAAAATGAGTTCAAGGAAATTATTAGTGATGATATATTCAACCACACCAACTTTAATTTCGTTAATGAAACAATTGCGCAACTTAAAAACAATGGATATGAAGCTCAGGTAATTCCGAAGGAAATAAATTTTTTCCTTCTTTCAAAAAAATTTCGGGGGTGGATTGATGCCGCAAGAGTTCAGTCTGAACCAGAGGAGTGGAAAAAGAAGCTTGTGGAAGAAGCTGAGCGGTTCAGTCCTAATGTAGTTACACGCTCTTTGTATCAGCAAAAAATTCTCCCCAACCTTGCTTATGTTGGCGGTCCCGCTGAGATTTCTTACTGGCTGGAGTACAAAGCAATGTTTGATCATCATAAAATATTTTTTCCCGTTTTAATGCCACGCAATTTTGTTCACATAGATAATGAGCAGAAATCCGAAACAGAAATTTTTAAAGAAGAATTGCAAGAGCGCCATGATAATTTTATTCCTTTCTATTTGAAATATGGAAAGAATTTCTTTGATGAACTGAAACACAATCTGAATCCTTTCGATTTTCGTTTTATTATTCTTTCCGAAAAGGAATAATTGTAATTGCTACATTTGAGCAATGGAAAAAGCTATCTATAAAACATATTACGAATCACCTGTTGGACTTCTTGAGATTATAGCGAATGATAAAGGAGTTATTGCAGTCCCGTTTATAAAGAAGCGTTCAGGCAGGGCAAAGAATAATGAACATACTTCTGCATGCGCTCGCCAGATTCACGAATATTTTATTAAAGAAAGAAAAACCTTTTCTGTTTCACTTGATATGCACGGAACCGATTTTCAGAAAAGAGTCTGGAAAGAACTGCTGAACATTCCTTTCGGAAAAACAATTTCGTATTTGCAACTCGCGATAAGATTAGGCGATAAAAAATGCATACGCGCAGCAGGAACAGCAAACGGGAGAAATCCTTTTTCAATTATTGTTCCCTGCCATCGTGTAATCGGCTCTAATGGCGATTTAATTGGTTATGAAGGTGGACTGGATAAAAAGAAATGGTTGTTGGAATTTGAAGGTGTATTAATTCAAAAGGAATTATTTGTATGAGTAAAGAGTTAGCAAAAAAAATTGTCGATAATATGTACGACATCGACTGGTTCAGTCAGTGGCTCGGCATTGAACGCGTGCTGATCGAGCAGGGGCATTGTATTCTGCGAATGAAAATCAGAAAAGAAATGCTTAATGGTATGGGAAGCGCACATGGAGGGATTTGTTTTTCTTTTGCAGATAGCGCACTGGCTTTTGCTTCCAATGCACAAGGAAGACTATGTGTTGCGCTGGATTGTTCCATTTCATTTCCTGTGGCTGTAAAAGAAGACGATATTATAACATGCGAAGCGAAAGAACTTTCACTCACAAATAAAACAGGAACGTATCTTATTGAAATAAAAAATCAAAAAAAAGAAAACGTTGCCTTCTTCAAAGGAACAGTTTACCGCACAAGCAAAGAATGGTTCCCAGAGGGTTCAGATAACAGATCGACACAGATTTACAGAGAAGAAGAAATGCAGCAGGATGTAATTGTAACAAGATCAGATTCTGGATCTAAAGAGTTTTTATATTCCGACTTAACATATAAAATTATAGGATTGGCTTATGAGGTCTTTAATCAAATTGGTGGTGGACAAAAGGAAATTGTTTATCATCGGGCATTAAAGTCATTGATAGAAAAGAATCAGATGAAGTTTTCTGAAAATGTTTATTACCCTGTTAAAATGTATGATGAAACAATAGGAAAGAACTATTTGGATTTTTTATTAGATGAAAAAATAATTCTTGAACTTAAAGCATTGGGTCAATTTTCAAAAGCCCATTTCGATCAGGTATTGAATTATTTAAAAGTTTCAAAGCTAAAATTGGCATTACTTATTAATTTTTCAAATAACCAAGTGAAAATAAAACGAGTAGTGAATTTTGAATTGGTATAATCTGTAAATCTGCAATAAATCTGTTATCTGTACCTATGAAATCAGCATATATAATAGACGGAATCAGAACTCCAATCGGAAATTTCGGAGGAACATTATCAGTTGTTCGTACCGATGACATGGCTGCAATCGTTCTGAAAGAACTGATGAAAAGAAATTCTTCTGTTGATCCGACAGAAATCGGAGATGTTATTCTCGGCTGTGCGAATCAGGCAGGAGAAGACAATCGCAATGTTGCGAGAATGAGTTTGCTTCTTGCCGGACTTCCATATTCTGTTCCGGGCGAAACCGTAAATCGTTTATGCGCTTCGGGTTTGTCTGCAAGTATTTCCGCAGCAAGAGCGATTATGGTTGGTGACGCTGACTTAATGATTGCCGGTGGAGTAGAGAACATGACACGTGGTCCCTGGGTGATTTCAAAAACTTCTACAGCTTTTGGAAGAGACGCACAGATGTTTGATTCAAGTTTCGGATGGAGATTTATTAATCCGAAGATGAAAGAAATGTACGGCATAGATGGAATGGGGGAGACCGCTGAAAATTTGATGGACCGTGATAAAATTGCAAGAGAAGATCAGGATAAGTTTGCCTTGTGGAGCCAGCAGAAAGCAACAGCCGCTCAAAAGAATGGGAGATTAAAAAAGGAAATTGTTGGAGTTGAAATTCCCCAAAGGAAAGGTGATCCGAAAATTTTTGACACGGATGAATTCATAAAGCCGGATACTTCTATGGAAATTCTCTCCAAACTGAAACCTTCTTTCAGAAAAGACGGTTCGGTGACTGCCGGAAATTCTTCAGGGCTTAATGATGGTGCCTGTGCAATTCTTCTTGCTTCAGAAGAGGCAATAAAAAAATATAATCTGAAACCTAGGGCAAGAATTGTTTCATCCGGAGTTATTGGTGTGGAGCCACGCATTATGGGAATCGGTCCTGTGGAAGCGAGCAATCGTGCGCTGAAAAAAGCAGGATTGAAAATAAGCGATATGGACATTATTGAACTTAATGAAGCATTTGCCGCACAGTCGCTTGCTTGCACACGTTCGTTTGGATTGGCTGATAATGATCCAAGAATAAATCCGAATGGTGGCGCGCTTGCACTTGGTCATCCTCTCGGAATGAGCGGAGCAAGAATTCTGAATTCAGCAGCGGTTGAATTGCAGGAGCAGAATAAAAAATACGCGCTCGTCACTTTATGTATTGGCGTTGGACAAGGATTTGCCGTTGTGATTGAGAAAGCATGATCTACGAATTCAAAGGATACAAACCCGTCATTCACGAAACATCTTTCATTCACCGGCTTGCTTCCGTGACTGGAAATGTGATTATCGGTAAAAATGTTTTTATCGGTTCAGGTGCTGCCATTCGCGGAGATTTCGGAAAAATTATTATCGAAGATGGTTGCAATGTTCAGGAAAACTGTATCATTCATATGTTTCCGGGAATCACTGTCAGGTTAAAAAAAGGCGCTCACATCGGGCATGGAGCAATTATTCACAGCGCAACAATTGGAAAAAATGTTTTAGTGGGTATGAACGCAGTAATTATGGACAATGCGGTAGTTGGAAATAATTCAGTAATTGGTGCGCTTACGTTGGTTCCGGAAGGAATGATAATACCAGAGCGTAAAGTGGTGGTTGGAAATCCCGCAAAGATTATTAAAGATGTTACAGACAAAATGCTCGAATGGAAAACAAAAGGAACCTCTATCTACCAGAATCTTCCTGCTGTGTATTTCAATACTATGAAAGAATGTAAACCACTAAGAGAAATCTCTAAGAAATCAAAAATTCAAAAAAATAATTTTTCAACCTGGAAAAAAACAAAATCATGAAAAAATATTTTCTATTCATCAGTCTGCTTTTCTCGCTGAAATCTTTCACGCAGACTTATAGTTTTACTTATCAGAGTATTGTACGTGATTACATCGTTCATCTTCCTGCCGGCTACAACGCAAGTAATAAATATCCACTCGTGATAAATATGCACGGCTACACGAGTACTGCTTCTCAACAGCAAACGTATTCTCAAATGAATGTCGTAGCCGACACAGGAAAATTTATTGTTGTGTATCCTGATGGAGTAAACAATGCTTGGAACGCTGGTTTTGGAACTAATCCAACTATTGATGATGTGGGATTTCTTTCAACGATGATTGATACGATGGAGAAAAATTTCAGTATTGATTCAACAAAAATTTATTCTTGCGGACTTTCCAATGGGGGATTTATGAGTTTCCGACTCGCTTGCGAACTGCAAAATAGAATTGCTGCCATTGCACCTGTCTCTGGATTAATGTCAGACAGCACGAGATTATTTTGCCAAAACAATTGCCCTGTCCCGCTAATATATTTTCACGGAACCGCTGATGCTGTGGTGAATTACAATGGTGCGCTCGGATATGCTTCAGTGGATTCAACAATTAAAATATGGGTAGGAAAAGACGGTTGTCCGCAAACTCCTGTGATTACAAATATTCCGGACATAAATTCAACCGATGGATGTACCGTGACAAAATATGTTTACAGTCCAGGACAAAATTCTTCCGAAGTGATTTTCTTCAAAATAATTAATGGCGGACACACCTGGCCTGGCGCTTTTCCTGTTCCTAGTTTAGGAAATACAAATCAGGATATTAAAGCAAGCGGGGAGATATGGAATTTTTTCCGCAACCACAGTTTGCAATGCGGGGTAAATGCCGTAAATGAGTCAGTGGTTCTCAATAATCAGGTAGCGGTTTACCCAAATCCAACAAGCAGAGTATTCAATTTATCAATGAGTCAATTTGAAGATTTGAAAATGAAAGACATTGAAATCTATAATGTTTATGGAGAAAAAATTTATTCGGCTGTTAATTTTCAAATTAACCAATCTTCAAATTTTCAAATTGATTTGAACGAAAAGCCCAGCGGAATTTACTTTCTGAAAGCAGAAACCGAAAAAGGATTTTCTGTTCAGAAGATCATTAAGCAATAATTTTTATGCATGACAAGATTTCCTTTATCAAAAATTTTTCCAATACACTTCGCGTTCTTGAGTCTATTGCAAAATAGTTTTTTATAGAAATTTCTACTTTCCTTACTTCTTATTTACTGATTCTATGATTTGCGACATATTTATTATGCATTATTCTGCATTTTTTTGTGTGACAGGAAACATACTCTGAGATTTTTCTGAGAGGAAACCTGAAAAAATTAAAACTAACTCTTATGGCAGCGTTCCCTTCTGATCTTGAAATTGCACAAAGCGCAAAAATCAGGCACATCAACGAAATCGCAGGAAAACTTGGAATCAATATAGATGAACTTGAACATTATGGAAAATACAAAGCCAAACTTCCTCTTCATTTAATTAGCGAGACAAAAGTTAAGCAACACAAGTTGATATTGGTTACTGCAATTACACCAACTCCTGCAGGTGAAGGAAAAACAACTACTTCTATCGGATTAACAGAAGGATTAAATAAGATCGGAATAAAGGCAACAGTCGTTTTACGAGAACCTTCTTTAGGACCCGTATTTGGAATTAAAGGTGGCGCTGCCGGAGGTGGTTACTCTCAGGTAATTCCGATGGAAGACATCAATTTACATTTTACAGGTGATTTCTCTGCAGTAGAAAAGGCGAATAATCTTCTTGCAGCTTTGATTGATAATAATATTCAGAATAAGACACGCAGTTTAAATATTGATCCGCGCACGATTGTCTGGAAACGTGTAATGGATATGAATGACCGTTCACTCCGAAAAATTATCATCGGGCTTGGTGGAACCGGAAACGGAGTGCCGCGCGAAGATGGATTCAATATCACCCCGGCTTCTGAAGTGATGGCAATACTTATTATGAGCCAGAACCTGGAAGAACTGAAAACTAACCTGGGAAATATTTTTGTAGGATATACATATGATAAAAAACCAGTTTACGCAAGAGATCTTAATGCTCAGGGTGCAATGGCGCTGCTGATGAAAGATGCGATAAAACCCAACTTGGTGCAAACTCTTGAAGGAAATCCTGCCATCATTCATGGCGGACCTTTTGCGAACATTGCTCAAGGGGCAAACACCATTGTTGCAACTAAAATGGGATTGTCGCTTTCTGATTATGTAATTACCGAAGCTGGATTCGGTGCTGACCTTGGTGCTGAAAAATTCTTTGATATAAAATGCCGTCATGCCGGATTGAAACCCGATGCGGTGGTGCTGGTGGCAACCATACGGGCATTGCGTCACCACGGAGGAGCTAAAAAAGATGAATACAATAAAGCATCACTGGAAAAAGTTCAGAAAGGTTTTGAAAATCTTGAGAAGCATATAGAGAACCTGAAAAAATTCGGATTCAATCCAATTGTGGCATTGAATCATTTTCCAACTGATTCTTTTGAGGAATTGAAATTCATTCAGGAAAAATGTTCTGCACTTGGAATAAAAGCAATTGTTGCAAAGGGATTTGAAATGGGTGGCGATGGAATGAAAGATCTGGCAAAAGCTGTCGTGGAGGAAGCCGAATCCGGAAAAACAAATTATAAACCCCTCTACGAGCTGAATCTTCCGATGGAAAAGAAAATTGAAATCATTGCAAAAGAGATTTACGGAGCAAGTGCTGTTGAATATTCCGGTTTGGCAAAAAGTGGTTTGAAAAAAATAAAAGAACTTGGACTTGACGGGCTTCCGGTGTGTATAGCAAAAACACAGAAATCACTTTCAGACGATGAAAGTAAATTCGGAAGACCAAGAGGATTCATTATTACAGTTCGTGAATTTGAATTTGCGGCCGGTGCGGGATTTGTGGTTCCAATCCTTGGCGACATGATGCGCATGCCCGGTTTGCCTGGAACACCTGCTTCTGAAGGAATGGACATTGACAAGAATGGAAAAATAACAGGACTATCCTAGAATGAGCACCGCACTCTATAAAGGCAGAAAATTTTGTAAAGGGAAATTTCTTCCTGTAGAAGACGCACTTGCGGTAGAAGAATTGCTGAAAATTACAATTAATGGTTCACCCTATACCATTACCATGCGGACTCCCGGAAGCGAGGAAGAATTAGTGCGCGGACTTTTATTTTCTGAAAATGTATATACAGATTTACAATTCAATCCTGTTATTTCTATAAAAGAAAAAAATAATTCGGGTTTTATTAAATGGATAGATGTTGTAATTCCTCTAGATAAGATTGGAAAAGGATTTGAATCGGTGCGAAATATCATGTCGGTTTCTTCCTGCGGAATTTGCGGTAAAACCGATTTGGATGAGATTGCCGGGCAGGAACAAAAAATTATTCAAACTGAAAAACTCAAACCTGAAACAGTAGATAAAATGTTTGAGCAAATGAATTCAAATCAAAATACATTCAAAGCATCGGGTGGTTCGCATGGATGCGCAGTATTTACACTTGAAGGAGAATTGCTCGCCATTCAGGAAGATATTGGCAGACACAATGCAGTGGATAAAGCAATCGGTTGTTTGATACTTGAGAAAAAATTACGAAAAGCACGCTGCATGACCGTCAGCGGAAGAATATCGTATGAAATAGTGACAAAATGTTTTTCCGCGGATATTCCGTTTCTGTCTGCTGTTTCTGCACCATCATCACTGGCTGTTGATTTGGCTGAGCAACTGGGAATTACGCTGATGGCTTTTTGCAGGGATAATAAATTTACTGCATATAGTCGGATAGATAATATAGAATTCCAATCTGACCATGAAAAGGAATTTAATCAACACAGATTAATTTCAGATGGCAAAAGTTGAAAAATGCTCCTGCGGTGATGATGAAGCTGTTTTGCTTGAAAGATTAGTAGAGATTATATCATCCTTCAAAACAAAACCTGGTGCATTGATTCCTGTACTTCAGGCAACTCAAAGCTTGTTTGGATATATTCCTCAGGAAGCCATTCTTAAGATTTCAGAAATTCTGAACGAACCGTTGCATAAAGTATACGGTGTTATTACTTTTTATTCTTTCTTCTCTCTTAAACCCCGCGGCAAATATTTAATCCGTGTTTGTCTCGGAACGGCCTGTTATGTACAAGGCGCAAATGAAATAGTTACAGCACTCAAACAGCAATTAAACATTGAGATTGGCGAAACTACTCCCGATAAACTTTTCACGCTGGATGTAGGCCGCTGCTTTGGTGCCTGCGGATTAGCTCCCATCATCATGGTGAATGATGACGTGCATCAATTTGTAAAGCCTTCGGGTGTAAAGAAAATATTAGGTGCTTACAAAAAGAACAAAGAAGTAAATCAGGAGGAGGAAACATAATGGATGTAAATAAACATATGCGTTTTGTGATGAGTCATGCCGAATTACAGGCATTGCGCAATGTCCTTGTTAAAAGCAAGGAATATAATTCTGCGAAGGTTTTTGTTTGTGCTGGTGGTGGTTGCATTGCTTCGGGGTCAAAGAAAGTGAAAGACGCTTTTGTTTCTCAGTTGGCAAAAAAGGGATTAAATGAAAAACTGAATATTATTGAAACCGGTTGTCTCGGACCTTGTGCTGTTGGTCCAGTAGTTGTAATCGAAAAGGATGATACATTTTACCAGAAAGTTCGTGTTCAGGATGTGAAAGATATAGTTGAAAAACATTTGATTGGCGGAAACGTAGTTGAGAGTCTTTTACATACGGTAGAAGAAAAGAAAGTTTCCAAAAGATCTGAATTACCATTTTTTAAAAATCAGGATAAACAGGTTCTGAGGAATTGCGGAAAGATTGATCCGACAAAAATTGCTGATTACATTGCTGTTGGCGGTTACCGGGCATTGAGCAAGGTATTAACAGCAATGACGGGTGAACAAGTTGTACAGGAAGTTACAATTTCAGGTCTTCGCGGTCGTGGTGGAGCGGGATTTCCTACAGGAACAAAATGGGGCTTTGCAAGAAAAAGCAAAGACGATACAAAATATATTCTCTGCAATGCCGATGAAGGAGATCCGGGTGCGTTTATGGATCGCAGTATCCTCGAAGGTGACCCTCACAGCATCATCGAAGGAATGATCATAGGAGCTTATGCAATTGGAAGCTCTCAAGGTTATGTTTATGTGCGGGCAGAATACCCGCTTGCTGTGGAGCGATTACAAATTGCAATAGATCAGGCAAGAACTTTTGGACTTCTCGGAAAAAATATTTTAGGTACAGGATTTAATTTTGATCTCGAGATCCGGAAGGGTTCCGGCGCTTTTGTTTGCGGAGAGGAAACGGCCATTATCACTTCCATTGAAGGAAATCGCGGAGAACCACGCCATCGCCCTCCTTTTCCTGCTGAGAAAGGATTGTGGAACAAGCCTACAGTATTAAATAATGTAGAGACGTTTTCCAATATTCCGCTTCTGATCAACGAAGGCGGAGCGCATTATGCAGAAAAAGGTACCGAAAAAAGTAAAGGCACAAAAATATTTGCGCTTGCCGGACCGGTAAAAATTTCCGGACTTGTAGAAGTTCCTGTCGGTACTCCTTTGCGAAAAGTTGTGTATGACATTGGGGGTGGAATATCTACCGGAAAAAAATATAAAGCAGCTCAAATTGGCGGACCATCGGGAGGATGTATTCCTGTCGAGCACCTGGATGTTCCCTTGGATTACGAAGCGTTGAATAAGTTGGGAGCTATCATGGGCAGCGGTGGGTTGATCGTGATGGACGAAAGCAGTTGCATGGTGGATGTTGCGCGTTTCTTTCTTGAATTTGTACAGGATGAATCCTGCGGTAAATGTGTTCCCTGCCGAGAAGGAACAGCGCGCATGAAGCAAATTGTTGACAGGATTTGTGAAGGCAAAGGTGAAATGAAAGATATTGATGAGCTGGAGGTTCTAGCTAAAACCGTTACGAACGCATCCTTATGCGGACTCGGACAAACAGCTCCTAATCCCGTCTTAAGTACTCTTCGACATTTCAGAGAAGAATATATAGAACACATCCGTGATAAAAAATGCAGAACTGCTGTATGCAAAGAACTTATCGTTTTTGAAATCCTGGATGTTTGCAACGGTTGTCAGGCGTGTAAAAAGGTATGCCCTGTGAATGCCATCCATGGTGAAAAGAAGCTGCATCATACCATTGACGAAGCAGAATGTATTCGTTGCGGATTGTGTTTGAGTACTTGCAAATTTGATGCGATCGTTAAATATTAATGCCCATGCAGATAATCATAAATAATAAATCCTATGGCGCGCAAGAAAACGAAACGGTTCTTGATGTCGCTAAAAGAAACGGCATCTATATTCCTACTTTGTGCTATCATGTAAAAACAGGACAAGCCGCAAAATGCAGGGCGTGTGTTGTTTCTGTTGAAGGAATGCGGGGCTTTCAAACTTCCTGTAATCTCAAGGTTCGGGAGGGTATGAATATTTCAAGCGAAAGCAAAGAGGTAAAGGAATCTCAGCGCATGGTGGTTGATCTGATGCTTGCTTCCGGTTATCACAATTGTCTTGCCTGCGAAAGAAGCGGCACCTGCGAATTGCAGGATGCCTGTTATCATTTAGGAATTGAAAAAACTTCTTTTACGGATCATCCGACAGGAAGAAAAGACGAGAGCTCTGAATTTATTGTGATTGATTATGATAAATGTATTTTGTGTGGAAGATGTGTTGCCGCCTGCAATCATTCTGTGGTAAATGAAGTGCTCGGTTTCGGGTTTCGTGGTTTGGAAACTACGATCATGTGTGATGATGATATCCCGATGGGCGAATCTACCTGCGTACAATGCGGTGAGTGCGTGCAGCTTTGTCCTACAGGCGCATTGACTGATAAAAAATCCCGTGGCAAAGGTCGCTCTTCAGAATTTGAAATGGTGGATACCACTTGCCCGTACTGCGGTGTCGGTTGCCAACTGACTCTGCATGTGGATCGTGCAAAAAATAGAGTGGTGCGTGTTACAGGGCGTGAGGTATGGCCCAACAACGGAATGTTATGCGTGAAAGGTCGTTATGGTTTTGAATTTCCTGCAAGTAAAAACAGATTGCAATATCCCATGATCAAAAGGAATGGCAAGCACGAACGCGCAACATGGGATGAAGCACTTGATCTTATTGCAAAAAGAATAAAAACCACTGTTGACAAACATGGGCCTTCCGTTTTCTCTGCGCTTGGTTCAGGAAGAATCACCAATGAAAATAATTATGCTGTTCAGAAATTTACAAGAGCAGTAATTAAAACCAATAATGTCGATCATTGCGCCAGAACCTGTCATGCTCCAACCGTAGCCGGACTTGCCCATGCTTTCGGCAGCGGTGCTGCTACCAATTCTATAGATGAAATCCTGGAAACAGATTTGATTTTTGTGATCGGTTCAAATATGACCGAAGCTCACCCTGTGGTTTCTTACTATGTAAAACGTGCAGCACAAAATGGTTCGAAACTAATTGTATGTGATCCCCGCAGAGTTGATATTGCCCATTGGTCCGATTTGTATGTTCAGATAAAAGTAGGTACGGATGTCCCGTTTATGAATGGTCTCATGAATGAAATTCTGAAAAATGGCTGGCAGGATGAGGAGTTCATGAAAAATAATACCGAGAATCCTGAAGACATAAAAAAATGGATCCGGGATTATCCTGTTGAAAAAGCATCGGAGCTTTCAGGAGTGCCGGTAGAACAAATGAAGCAGGTCGCGAAAATGCTGGGCGAGGCAAAAAAAGTAAGTATTATTTATTGTTTGGGTATCACTGAACATACAACCGGAACCGACAACGTAAAGACAATTGCTAATTTGCAAATGATACTAGGCCATTTAGGCAAACGGGGCTGCGGGGTCAATCCATTACGAGGACAGAACAATGTGCAAGGCGCCTGCGACATGGGAGCTTTACCAAATGTGTATCACAATTATCAGCCGGTTACCAATGAAAAGATAATTGAGAAAATGGAAAAAGACTGGGGAGTAACCGGTCTCTCCCGCACAGAAGGATACAAACTCCCGACCATGTTGCACAAAGCAACTACGGGAGAAACAAAAATTTTGTTTTGCGTGGGCGATAATACGGTTCAGACAGAACCCAATATGGCGAAAACCATTAAAGAAATTAAAGCATTGGAATTCCTGGTGGTGGTTGATATTTTTCCCAACATGACCACCGAGTATGCGGATGTGATTCTGCCGGATGTTTGTTTCAGTGAAGATGAAGGTACTTATTCAAATCTCGACAGGCGAGTTCAGTTTCTGCGCAAAGCTGTAGAAGTTCCGGGTGAAGCAAGACCAACCTGGTGGATAATGCAGGAATTGGGAAAACGTTTTGGATTTGATTTGAAATTTACTTCTTCAGAAGCAACGTGGGAAGACATGAGAAGAAGCGGAACAATAATGGGAGGAATTACTTACGAACGCATACAACACATCGGGCTTCAATGGCCATGCCCGACCGTACAGCATCCCGGCACTCCGATATTACATTTGAATGGGAAATTCACCCGTGGAAAAGGTTTGTTCTCACATACAGATTATCGTGCGCAGGCCGAATTGCCTGATAAAGAATATCCATTCATTCTTACAACAGGAAGAAGATTGTGGCATTATCATACCGGAACACAAACACGAAATTCAATCGGCCTGGAAAATATTTTTCCGGAAGAATTGCTTGAGATCAGCCCGGTTGATGCAAAAAGAATGAATGTAAAAACGGGCGATATGGTCAAAGCAACCAGCAGACGTGGCACGATAACGCTGAAAGCCTGGGTGACAGATCGTTCACCGGAAGGAGTTACCTGGTGTGCATTTCATTTTCACGAAGCCCATGCGAACGTTTTAACAATTGATGCTTATGATGACGTTACAGAAACTCCTGAATACAAAGCTTGCGCAATTAAAATTGAAAAGGTAAGTGAAGTGGAGAAGGTTATAGAACGCGGATTCAGACAGGCGCGACCTTAAAACGAAAAGGCAAATAATTATACAATAAACTTAAAATTTTAAAAATGGGAGAAAATAATATCGACAAACTGATTGATTTTGCCATTGCGCAAGAACATGAAGCATATGCTTTTTATAAAGCCGCTGCAGAAAAAGTTACAAATCCCGGAGTGAAACAACTCTTTCAGGAATTAGCGGAAGACGAAAACGGGCACGCCAATTTATTGGAGATGTACAGAGAAAATAAAGTGTTGGGTGAAATATTTAAAACACTGCACATTGATTATAAAATAACGGAAACGCAGGATTTGCCTTCGCTCTCCCTTAGTATGAAGCCAGCCGAAGCCATTACTATTGCTATGAAAAAAGAATTGCAGGCTGCTGAATTATATAGAGCATTTGCAGCCAACGCAGTTAACAATGTTGAAAGAGAAGCGTTAGAAAATCTTGCGAACATGGAAATGGGGCACAAACATAAACTCGAAAACGCTTTTATTAATATTGGATATCCGGAAGTGTTCTGAAATATATTACCGCTTTTTATAAGGACAGTTTTTGCTTTAAAGATAAGCAGAGTAAACTTCCTGCAACCGCACCAACAGAATTTGCCAACGCGTCAAAAATATCAAAGTGTCTGTCAGCAGTAAATAGTTCCTGCATTATTTCTACCGCAAATCCATAGATGGTGGTTATGAGAAGAATTTTAATCAGAGTGTTTTTATGAAGCGATAAGAATGAGTTTTGTTTCCTCCATCCGTAATACATCATGATTGCCAGAAGAAGATAAATCAGGAAGTGAACTATTTTATCATATTCAAAAATTGTAAGACTCGGAAGGTCTTTGCCCGGCATCAGGCATAAGACCAATATCAAAATCGCCCAAAGGAGTGATAGTAAATTATATTTTAAAAAGGAATTCATGTATGCAGAGCTAACATTTTTTTTGCTAAGTAAATAAATATTATTCGATTCTTATCCTTGTATTTTTGTTATTTTTATTCATATAAATTCTCCCATGACCACAGCCACAAAGATTTCCTTACGTAAATTAGAAAACTTCGCTCTTGGCAAATGGATATCCGGAGAAGGCGAAGGGCAAACGCTGTACAATGCGATCACAGGTGATGCTTTTGCATCAGCATCCAGCAAAGGATTGGATTTTGCCAAGATGTGTGAGTATGCGCGAACGGTCGGAGGATCGAAGCTTCGCAAGATGACCTTTCATGAGAGGGGACGAATGCTGAAAGAGCTAGCGATTCATTTGCAAAGCAAGAAAGATCAGTTCTATAAAATTTCCTGGGCGACTGGCGCGACCAAAGCGGATTCCTGGGTGGATATTGAAGGCGGAATCGGTAATTTATTTTCATACGCTTCTCTCCGCAGGCAATTTCCCAATGAATCTTTTTGTGTGGAAGGTGATGTGGCAAGACTTTCAAAGCAGAATACGTTCATCGGTCATCACATCTGTGTGCCGAAAGAAGGCGTTGCCATTCATATCAATGCATTTAATTTCCCGGTGTGGGGAATGCTGGAGAAAGTGGCGGTGAATTGGTTCGCGGGAGTTCCTGCCATTGTAAAACCTGCAACGATCACTTCATTTCTTACGGAAGCAGTTGTGAAAGAGATCATTGCATCCGGAATTTTACCGGAAGGCGCATTGCAGCTTATCTGCGGAAGCGCGAATGGAATTTTAGATCATGTGATCAACCAGGATATTGTAACATTCACGGGTTCTGCATCCACCGGGAAAATGCTGAAGGCACATCCGCGTTTACTGGAAGAAGCAGTTCCGTTCAATATGGAGGCGGATTCTTTGAATTGCTGCGTTCTTGGAACAGATGTTTCGCCTGATAAACCCGAGTTTGATATTTTCATCAAAGAAGTTGTAAGAGAGATCACCACCAAAGCCGGGCAAAAATGTACAGCCGTGCGCAGAATTATTGTGCCTGAAAACAGGATTGAAGAAGTTCGTACTGCTCTCGGAAAAAGATTGGCATCCAATATCATTGGCGATCCGAATGTGGAAGGGGTGCGCATGGGCTCTCTTGCAGGGCAATCACAACTGAAAGAAGTAAAAGAGAAAGTGGAGTTGCTTTCTAAATCACAAAAAATTATCATTGGAGATTTTGAAAAATTTGAAGTGAAAGGCGCTGATAAAAGCAAAGGAGCTTTTATGCCTCCGATTATTTTTCTGAATGAAAATCCGTTTAAGAATACCGATTGTCACAACATTGAGGCGTTTGGACCCGTTTCTACCATCATGCCGTATAAAAATATTGAAGATGCAATTGAACTGGCTAAAATGGGGAAAGGATCACTCGTGAGTTCAATTATTACTGCCGATGATAAAATTGCGAAACAATATGTTTTAGGAGCAGCAAGCATGCATGGAAGAATTTTAATTCTCAACAACGACTGCGCCAAAGAAAGCACAGGTCATGGATCACCGATGCCGATGCTAGTGCATGGAGGCCCCGGCAGAGCGGGTGGAGGAGAAGAGATGGGAGGTAAGCGCGGAGTGTTCCATTATTTGCAGCGCACGGCCATTCAAGGTTCGCCAACAACGATTACAAATATTACAAACCAATATCAGATTGGCGGAAAATATATTCTCACGGATACTCACCCCTTCAGAAAATATTTTGAGGAACTGCAGATTGGTGAAACGCATATTACAAAAACACACACTGTATCTGAAGATGACATTATCAACTTTGCTGAACTGAGTGGAGACAAATTTTACGCGCACATGGAACCCGACTCACTGGAAGGAACAATTTTCAAGCGCACCGTTGCTCACGGATATTTTATTTTATCACGGGCTGCCGGCTTATTTGTTGACCCGCCAAAAGGACCTGTGCTTTTGAATTACGGAATTGATGAGTGCAGATTCACCAAACCGATTTATCCCGGAATGACCATTGGTGTTCGTTTTACTTGCAAGGAGAAAATTGCAAACGATAAACCTTTGAAAGCTGCAGACGGAGAAGAAGTGAAAACAGGAATAGTGAAATGGGTGGTAGATATTTATGACGCAAGTGCCGAGGAAATAAGAAAAAAATATGAAGTGGATGTTTCCATGGGAGATACTGTCGGCATCGCAACGATTCTTACCATGGTGAAAAAGAAAATTCAGGATTAATTAGGGCTTACGCAAACTCAGCGCCTCTCTGCGAAAAACCTCAGCGTTCTCTGCGGTAAAAATTTTAACCGCTGAGTTCACAGAGAAAGATGACGCTGAGAGTCGCAGAGAAATACAAGAATTATATTTTTTGAGTTTTGTAATACGCACAAACTTTATTCATCACGCACTCATTGCACTTCGGATTTGTTGGTCTGCAAATCTCTCTTCCTAAAAAAGAAATATCCATTCCAACTCCCCAGTCTTTTTGAGGAATGGCTTCCATGATTTGCTTTTCAATTTTCTTCGGGTCAGTTCCTGTAGCAATCCCCAAACGCGGTGCAACGCGAACTACATGCAAATCCACAATCACACCTTCAGCTTTCTTTCCTGATTCGCGCATGATTACATTGGCGGATTTTCTTCCAATTCCAGTTAGCGCAGTCAATTCATCCATTGTAAGCGGAATATTTTTGTCTTCTTTCAGAGTTTTCGCCAGTGTCATTAACCATTTTGTTTTGTTGCCGAAGTTACGAACCTTGCTGATGTATTTGAAAAGCATTTGCTCATCGGCTTTAGCGAGTGAGGGCATGTCAGGGAATGCTTCAAAGAAAGGAATAGCTACCTGATTGATGTGCTTGTCAGAATCCTGCGCAGAAAGAATCACCATCACAACAAGCTGATAAAGATTTTTATAATCAAGCGGATGTTTTTTCCCTTTGTATTTTTTTATTAGGGGCTGTACTGCTTCTTCCCAATTGACTTTCTTACTCATGATTTGAAATTTGCACTAAGGTATTAATTATTATTTTTAATCCTTAGCAAAAACAACATTTAAACGCAGAGAACACAGAGAAAACTACACGCAGAGAATCGCTGAGAAATACAATGACTGAAAACGAAATAACGGAAATAATTATTGGATGTGCAATTAAAGTTCACAAGGCACTTGGTTCTGGTTTGTTAGAGTCAGCATATGAAGAGTGTTTGTATTATGAGTTATGCAAAACTCCCTTGGAGATTGAAAGACAAAGACCTCTACCGCTAATTTATGAAGAAGTGAAATTGGAATGTGGTTATCGTGCAGATTTATCTGCAAACAAAAAAGTAATTGTTGAAGTAAAATCCATAGAGGCGCTGAATGATATTCACCTTGCACAAATTTTAACCTATCTCAAATTAGCGAACTGTAAAGTCGGGCTATTGATTAATTTTAACGTTCTGAAATTAACTGATGGAATCAGAAGAGTAGTAAATAAATATTAACTCTGTGGTTCTCTGCGTAAACCTCCGCGTTCTCTGCGGTAAAATGTATTAACATGAAAAATGGAAAAGTAGAGTCATCAATCAAGAACGGAATTGCCACTGTCACATTTTTTCATCCTCAAAGCAATTCTTTACCGGGAACAATTCTTAGAAAATTAGCAGACGAAATTACTTCTGCCGGAAATAATTCGGAAGCGAAAGTTATTATTCTGAAAAGCGAAGGTGAAAAAGCATTTTGCGGAGGTGCTTCGTTTGACGAGTTAATTGAAATTAAAAATTTTGAAGAAGGAAAAAAATTCTTCTCAGGATTTTCTTTAGTCATTAACGCACTTCGTAAAGCTCCGAAGTTTGTGATAGTACGCGTGCATGGAAAAACTGTTGGCGGTGGTGTTGGACTTGCTTCCGCTGGCGATTATACGCTGGCAATAAAAGACGCTTCTGTCCGCCTGAGCGAACTTGCTTTGGGGATTGGTCCGTTTGTAGTGGGTCCTGCTGTGGAAAGAAAAGTAGGAACTGCTGCATTCGCTGCGTTGACAATAAACCCCACTGAATGGAAAACCGCTGAATGGGCTCGTGAAAAAGGTTTGTACGCTGATATTTTTCCTTCCATTGAAGAATTAGATAAAGCAGTTCAATCGCTTGCTGAGAAACTTTCGCAAAGCAGTTCAGAGGCAATGACGCAATTGAAAAAAGTTATGTGGGAAGGAACGGAAAACTGGGATACACTTCTCATGGAACGCGCTGAAATGAGCGGAAGACTTGTTCTTTCCGATTTCACAAAGAAGTATATTGAAAAATTCAGAGCCCACCCCTGACCCCTCCCGAAGGGAGGGGAAACTATTTCCATAAAATAAATTATAAAGTCCTTCCCTTCGGGAAGGATTTAGGATGAGCTTCGGTTATTAATTCACTGTCGGCAGAAGCGCATATTTCTTTCCAAACTCCAGCATCTGTTCCACAAAGTCAGAAGGATATTCAACTTTCACATCCACAATTTTATCTCCCTCCATCACAGGGACTAATTTCGGCTGAATGAATCCTGCGTATGGAGCGATTCCGACTTTATTGTATCTATCTAAAACTTCTTTATGCAACTCTTCGTCAACTTTCACTCCGTAATTTTCAATAAGATTTTTTCCTGCTTCATAATCACCTTCTGATTTCACGCGCTGAACTTCTTTTAAAAGTTCTCCAAAGAGCGTGCGAAGCTTATCATAATCATTAATTACAAAATAAGTTCTGCCGTCATCAGTTTTCTTGCGTTCGATCACGTTATCTTTTTTCCCTTTTTCATATGCCCATCCGGCAATCATCTGGCGATTGCGCATATGAGCTTCTTCAATCTGCTCTCCCGGTTTCAGGCGGGCGAGTTGCACCATCAAGCCGTTGGTGATGTAATTATCGTATTCAGCTTTTCCGCATTCCAGCGAAGGCATCACGCCAATGTCAATTAGCTTATTATCTAAAATATAATAGAGGGCAACTAAGTCGGCTCTTCCTTCTTCCAGTGCATTCGCATAGTTTTTCAATGTTTCACTTGGATCGCCAACTCCGGGATTAATTTGTCCTGATGCGTGACCGATCACTTCGTGCATATCCGTGTGAAGTGCCCCGGCAAGAGCGCCAAACTCTTTCACACGCTTGTTCATGTCTTCTTTAATATAAAACTCGTTGATGAGTCCTGGAGATTTTGCTTTTTCATAAGCGTAAACAATATTTCCCAGGCTGACAGATTTTGATCCGTGCTCCTGGCGAATCCAGTTGGCATTCGGAAGATTAATTCCGATGGGAGTAGTGGGAGCGGCATCACCCGTTTCCTGAACAACTGTAATCACCTTTGCTGAAATTCCTTTCACGTTCTTCTTTTTATGATCCGGCATGAGAGTAGAATTATCTTCAAACCATTGCGCCTGACCGCCAATGGCAGCAATGCGCTTGCTCGCTTCCATGTCTTTCACTGAAACGGTTGACTCGTAACTTCCTTTTCTTCCCAGAGGATCGCCATACACTTCAATGTATCCGTTCACCACATCAATGGCAGATTCAGTATCAGCTACCCATGCAATACTGTATTCATCAAACTTTTTCAGGTCTCCGGTTTTGTAATATTCAATCAGAAGGTCGAGCGCTTTTTTCTGCGCGCCATTTTCAGCAACGACACTTGCTTTTTCCAGCCAGTAAACAATTTTTTCCAGCGCAGCCGAATACATTCCGCCAACCTTCCAGACTTTTTCCACCAGCTTTCCGTTTTCTTTCACCACTTTTGAATTCAGCCCGTAAGAAACAGGAGTTTTATCATCGGGCTTGTTCATTGCTTTGTAGAAAGCAGTCACCTCTTTCTCATTCACACCTTCATAGAAATTAGTAGCGGAAGACGAAACCAAATCCATTTTCGAATCGAGGTTTACTCTTTTAGGGGCAACTTTCGGGTCGAAGATGATAGGAGTGATGCGCTTAATGAATGCATCTACATTCTCCCCTTGATTCACGGGAAGAGCCGAGGCATCTGAATTCTTAACTAAATCTGAAAAATAGTCTGCAGAAATTTCCGGAAGAATTTTGTTGCTGGCATAGTGATGATGAATTCCGTTGGAGAACCACACGCGCTTGGCATACACCATAAATTTTTTCCAGTCGTCAGTATTTTTATCGCCTTTGTAAGAAGAAACAATGGTCTCCAAAGTTTTTCTCACCGTGAGGTTGTATTTATAATTCTGATCCCAGATAATATCTTTCCCTGCAAGAGCAGCTTCTGTCAGATAATAAAGAAGTTCTTTTTGTTTGGGTGATAACTCTTCAAAGCCCGGAATTTTATATCTCAAAACACGTATATCAGCAAACTGGTCGGTTTGATATTTAAAAGTGTCAGGAACAACAGCAACAGAATCTTTATTTGTTCCTTCGGAAGATTTTTTCTCCCCGTTATTTCCGCAGGAAGATAATGAAACGATGGCTGTAATGAGAGCAAAGAGTTGAATGAGTTTCATAAAGTGTAATTAGAGATTTTAGTGGTCGGCAAAAATAGAAATTTATTTCTCTTTTAGATAGATAGATTTATGCGGGAAAGATTATTTTTACGCTCTGTTCATCATGCCGGAATCTCAAACAAATAATAAAAGAAAAATTTCTTCTGACCCGCCTGCGGAACGGGCAGGTATTCCTGAGGAAATACTTCTTCGTGCGTTTGAATTGATGTGCACGGCAAAGAGTATGACTGAGATTTACGAGAAGAATTCCCAATTTACTTCCAAATATGTTCACGCCACTTCACGCGGGCACGAAGCGGTTCAGCTTGCATTAGGATTACAGCTCAAACCGCAGGATTGGCTTTCGGCTTACTACCGCGATGATTCCATTCTTCTTGCAATTGGAATGACTCCTTACGAATTGATGTTACAGTTAATGGCAAAACGCGATGATCCGTTTTCCGGAGGAAGAACTTATTATTCTCATCCGAGTTTGAAGCGAGATGACATGCCAAAAATTCCACATCAGTCTTCCGCAACGGGAATGCAGGCAATTCCCACGACCGGTGTAGCTATGGGGATTCAATATATAGAAAAAGTAATGCAAGATGATGCTTCTGGCGACTTGCAACTTGCAGCTAGCCAGCAGCCAGAAACCAGCAGCCAGAAACCAGTAGTGGTTTGTTCGTTGGGCGATGGCTCCATCACCGAAGGAGAAGTATCAGAAGCATTTCAGATGGCGGTGTTGAAAAAATTGCCGATACTTTATTTTGTGCAGGATAATGATTGGGATATTTCCGCGCACTCAAAAGAAATCCGTGCGCAGGATGCCCGTGAGTTTGCGCTGGGGTTTCACGGTTTGGAAACACGAAGCATTGACGGGACAGATTTTTTCAGATGTTATGAAACAATAAAAGAAGTCATTGAAATCATCCGCAAAGAGCGCAGACCGTTTTTGATTCACGCGAAAGTTCCTTTGCTCAACCATCACACATCAGGCGTTCGCAAGGAATGGTACAGGGAAGATTTGGAAGAACAACAAAAGCGTGATCCGTTCCCGAGATTCAGAAATAAATTGATTGTGATTGGATTTGATAAAGATGAGTTAAATGAGATTGAAGAACGCGCAAAGAAGAGAGTAGAAGAAGATTATGAGCAAGCAAAGACTGCAGAAGACCCCCGACCTGAAGATTTATTCACGCATGATTTTGCGCCCACTCCCATCACCGAAGAAAAAGGAGAACGTGAACCGAAAAAAGAATTAAGGAATAAGGATTTAGGATTAGGGATTTCAAATCCTAATTCCTTAATCCCAAATCCTGAATCAAAAGTCGTGATGGTTGACTGCGCGCTCTTCGCCATTCGCGAGTTGATGGAGAAGCACAAAGAGTGTTTGCTCTACGGGCAAGATGTAGGAAAAAGATTGGGCGGAGTTTTCCGCGAAGCGGCAACACTGGCACAAAAATTTGGTGATGAACGGGTTTTCAATACTCCGATACAAGAAGCGTTTATTGTCGGAAGCACTGTTGGAATGAGTGCAGTTGGTTTAAAACCAATCGTTGAAGTTCAGTTCGCAGATTATATCTGGCCCGGATTAAATCAATTGTTCACAGAAGTTGCTCGCTCGTGCTATCTCACCAACGGAAAATATCCTGTGAGCATGATTCTCCGTGTTCCGGTTGGCGCGTATGGAAGCGGTGGTCCGTATCATTCTTCATCGGTGGAAAGTATTGTTACAAACATCCGCGGAATAAAAGTTGCGTATCCATCCACGGGCGCTGATTTGAAAGGGCTTATCAAATCTGCTTACTACGACCCCAACCCCTGCGTGATTCTCGAACACAAAGGACTTTACTGGAGCAAAATAAAAGGAACGGAAGATGCGAAGACGGTAGAACCTTCCGAAGACTATATTATTCCGTTTGGTAAAGCACGTGTTGTTCAAGAAGCGACTGGCAACTGGCAACTGGCAACTGGCAAACCGCCAGCAGCCAGCAGCCAGAAGCAAGTGACTCTTACTGTGATTACCTACGGCATGGGAGTTTATTGGGCGAAGAACGCTTCTAAAAAATTTCCAAACAGAGTTGAGATTATAGATTTGCGCACGCTTGTTCCGCTGGATGAAAAAACTGTTTTTGAATCGGTGAAAAAACATTCGCGCTGTTTGGTGGTGACGGAAGAACCCGTTCCTAATTCTTTCGCACAGGCGCTGGCGGGATTGATTTCAGAAAAATGTTTTGAATACATGGATGCTCCCGTGCGTGTTATCGGTTCAGAAAATCTTCCCGCCATTCCGCTGAACTCAACTCTTGAAGCCACGATGCTTCCCAATGCAGATAAAGTGGCGAAGGTGATGGAGGAGTTGTTGAATTACTAATGAATAATATAATGCCAATATACAAATGAATACTAATGAAACTAATCATACTAATATACGAATGATTATTAGTATTCATTTGTATTATTCGTTTCATTAGTACGCATTAGTATAGTAGCATTACGCTTTATTACCATGTCAGAAGAAAACAAACCCGAACCCAGCGAAGAAGAAAGCCGTATAGAAAAGAGATATAAGGAAGAATTGGAAAAAGAGAAGCAGAAAGAGAAGGAGGAAGCGAAAATGAAATTAGAAATTGAAGCCGACCTTCGCACCAATCCGCGTTACAAACCCTTCTTCGAAAAATTTAATTCCCGCAGTGTGGAAGATTTTATCGGGGATTATCCCGCAGACAAAATAAGATGGCTTGAGCATGGCTCGTGGATGTTTGAGCGGGACGAGAAACACAAACTCCATTATTATACCAAGGCGGAACATTGCTTCTTTGAAATTCAGCAGAAAAAACTTTTCGACCTTCAGTGCAAATGGCGGGCAGAGCAAATTAAACTTGATGGAGTAGAAATCTGTTATGACTTTGATTATTGGGAGCATCATATTCATAACTGCCCCTTTCTGCCTGCGGTAACTATGGAGGAAGTGGAAATCTACATACAGTATCTGCACAGCAATAATGTGGAGATGGATGAATGGTTTGGTGGATTTTTAGATACGCAATGGCAGGATTACGAAAACATCAAAGAAGAATATCAGCAGGACGAAGATACTTTTTACATGCCCGAGTGGTATGACTTTCATAATTCAAGAACAGGAATGGGCATCCTTCTTACCCTGCCCAACATCCGCGGAGAGAAAGAGGACTTTTATCTTAACCTTCATCACAAACCCGGTATGGAAAAATCGAAAGAGCGCGAAGCGGCAAAAAGCGAGGATGAAAAAAAACCCTCTCTCCGCTCTCATGGCGAAACGTTAGAAGAATTTATTTCGCAGTTTGAAGCGCGGCACGTTCGCAACTGCTACAACGCCTATCATCATAAAGGAAGAAAATATATTGATGACGATGACGAGTTGAAAGAGGCAATAGAAACCCTGCTCAATGCCGAAAAAGAAATAACCATTTCCTTCGGGATGGATTGGCGCGAGGCGATTTTAGAAACCGCCAAACGCTACGATGCCGATGTGATAGCCGAACTGCTGCCCCGCGCGCATGAAGAATATCTGCAAAAGACGGAACTCGGCTTCATCACCGAAGATATGGAAGCGGAGCCGCATCCGTCAAAAGACAGCACCCGCGGGATATGGATGGAGAATATCCTTCACGGCAGAGAACTTAACGCAGAGCCAAGAAACTTAAACTTTTAAATCAATCACAAACCCATGTCCAATTTTAATCCATCCGTTGAAAAAAGAATTAATAAAGTAGGATACGCCTATGAAAAAATGCATAACGATACGCAAGATATGGAAACAGAAATTCATGAGTATTGCGAGCGCAGCGAACCCTATTTTCCTAAGTTCATTGCCATGAACAACCAATACCTTGAACTGAAAAAAGAAAACCTTGTGCCTAAAGCAGAACTGGAAAAAAGATGGAACGTATTGGATGCTATGGCTGAGAAAACAAAAGAACATCTGCCCCTGTTCAAAGAACTCATCTATGAGAGCAAACCCATGATGGAGGATATTTATAATTTCGGGCGCACACTTGAAAAGGACTTATTAAATCTTTCCCGCCAGAAGAATAATAAAGAAGCGTCAGAAAAACTCACCTGCCAACTGGAAGATAAATTAAAACCCCTGCAAGAGAAATTCAGCACCGTGCGCCAGCGCATTGATAACTGCAAAAACCGTTTTGATGAAATACTCGCGCTATACGAGAGTTTGATTAACTGATGCTAAAAGACAAATGCCCCAGCCCTTCCCATAGGGACGGAAACCCAAAAGGGTGAAAGGCAAACAGCAAATGAAAAATAAAACAAACATAAACCAAACTCCTGACCTTTGGTCGCAACCTACGGTTGTCTTTAGGGACGGAGCAACCAACTTCACTTCACCATGCCAAACGAATTAGACAACTTCTTTAACTCCCAGAAGGAGCAGCAAGAAAAAAAAGACGAAGCGCAGCGCAAAGTGTGGCGCGTGCAAAACACGTTTATTGCTTCTTTCAAAAAATCGCTCGATGAAATTATTCATCCCGCCATGATGAAGATTCTCAGCAAACTGAGAGATAAGCACTGTTATGCCTTGTGGCTCAGAGGGCGCAGAGAGAAAAGCAATCCACTCGAGCATGTAGCGGAATTTACACAGCCGCCAAAAATAGATGTGAAAGGTAACTTCCTCTATAAGCATTATGAGAACTATTACATTGCCGCTCCCGAAATTGCAGAAGGAGTTGCCTTTATTCTTACCATACTAGGCAACTACTGCACACAAGAAGTGTGCGTGATTACTGAATACGTGAAACACAATCATGGCAATCCATCCACCTCAGTAAAGAAAACAATGGAGCAATATCAACTCGCGCAAATCACCACTGAACTCTGGGAGAGCATAACAGCAGACAGAATGAAGGAAATGCTCGCCATAAAGCAGCAAACAGATGAAAAGATGCCGCCAACCAATGACTAATGACTAATGACTGATGACTAATTCAATGTTTTATGAAACGGGAAGGCAGCATCCTGTAACGGGATGAGAGCAACCTGTACCTAAATGGAAGCAATCTGTACCGTAACGCAGGCAACGAGATACAGAACGCAGGCAACGAGGTATAGAACGCATGCAAGAAGGTACAGAACGCAGGCAACGAGATACAGAACGCAGGCAACGAGGTATAGAACGCATGCAAGAAGGTACAGAACGCAGGCAACGAGATACAGAACGCAGGCAACGAGGTACAGAACGCAGGCAACAAGGTACAGGAAGTTAGCAATATAATGCAGAAAGTGAGGAATATGCTTTGGAACGGCAGCAATACCGGCTCGGATGGAAGAAATACCGGTCTGGATGGA
Organism: Bacteroidota bacterium; assembly: GCA_016213405.1. Lineage (NCBI taxonomy): Bacteria > Pseudomonadati > Bacteroidota > Bacteroidota bacterium. The sequence continues at coordinate 33,716 of JACRAM010000088.1, read as the reverse complement.
AGCAATATAGTTTTTAACGGAAACAATAGAATTCGTAACGGCAATAATAAAGACCATTAGCCGATGTATTCAACCTTAGTAGAAAAGAACGCCACGCCTGCCTGCAACCTTCTTACCTTATTAAAGAAGGTAATAAGGTTTGATAAAATGAATAGTTTCGGTTTTCTACTAAGGTTGAAAGGCAGCAGACAATTTTGGCTGTTGATTGTTTACTGTTTATCTGTCTACTGTTTACTGCTCCGCTCAGCAAAGCAAGATTGATTCCCTTTTACTCTTAGTAAAAAAAGATAACGCTTCCCCCCTTCGGGGGAACAGAGGGGGGCTTGACACCAACAAAGTAAACCACCTCAACGCCCTTGGATGGGAACTGAAAAGCAGCAACCCCGATACTTCCATTATCTTATTATCACAAGCGCTTACACTTGCAGAAAAAATAAAATGGGAAAAAGGAAAAGCAAATGCATTACGAAACATAGGTGGATATAATTCAGACAAAGGTAATTACCCCGAAGCATTGAAGTATTATTTAGATGCTTTGAAAATAAATGAAGAACTGAATGATAAAAACGGTATTGCAAAAACCCTCGGCAACATCGGAATTGTCTATGGGGATAAAGGAGATTATCCCAAAGCCCTCGATTATTATTTCAGGGCATTGAAAATGGCGGAAGAACTTGGAAATAAAAACTTAATTGCAATTTGGCTCGGCAACATCGGAAATGTCTATGCTGCACAATCCGATTATCCCAAAGCATTAGACCATTATTTCAGGTCGCTGAAAATACGTGAAGAGTTAGGAAATAAAAACGGAATTACAATTCAACTCGGCAACATCGGGCTCGTCTATGCTGGACAAGCAGAACACACCCCTGACCACTCTCATAGATTGGAGTTAAGCAACAAAGCCCTTGACTATTATTTCAGGGCTCTGAAAATGTCGGAAGAACTGGGGAATAAAAGAGGAATGGCAATACGCCTCGGCAACATCGGACTTGTCTATGATGAACAAGGCGATTATCCAAAAGCGTTGGATTATTATTTCAGGGCTCTGAAAATGTCGGAAGAACTCGGATACAAAGAATTGAAGGCAAATACTCTCGGCAACATCGGTGTGCTTTATACCCAAATAGGAATATTCGTAGAAGCGGAGAAATACCTTAACCATTCGCTTGCGCTCTGCGACAGCATAGGAGCGTTGGATAATATAAAAGATTTTGAATTATATCTCTCCCAACTCTACGATACCACAGGCAGGCATAAACTTGCGCTGGAGCATTACAAAAAATACATAGCCGCGCGCGACAGCATTGCCAATGATGAAAACACCAAAAAACAAACCCGCACCGAAATGAACTACGAGTTTGAGAAGAAAGAAGCAGCGGCAAAAGCAGAGAGTGATAAACAAGCAGCCGTAGCAGAAGCAGAAAGTAAAAAGCAAAAGATAATCCTTTGGTTTACGGTTTGCGGTTTACTGTTTACGGTTGTGTTCGCAGGTTTTATTTATCGCGCCTTGCGCATCACGCAAAAGCAGAAACAACTAATCGAACAGCAAAAGCAAATGGTGGAAGAAAAACAAAATGAAATACTTGCCAGCATCCGCTATGCCAAGCGCATTCAGGATGCAATATTGCCGAAGGAAAAATATATTGATAAAACCTTTAAGCGGTTAATGAAAAAATAATACATTCATACTAAATTTAATATCATGGAAACCCAAAACTTTTTCATCCTTTACAAACCAAAGGACATTGTGAGCGGAGATTTTTATTATGCTCTCGCGCATAAAAACATCACCAGTAAAAATGAATTATTCTATCTCTGCGCGGCAGATTGCACTGGGCATGGTGTTCCCGGAGCGTTCATGAGCATGCTGGGTGTTTCATCGCTCAATGAAGCCATTCTTGAAAAAAATATTTCTCTGCCGCATGAAATTCTGAATGACATGCGAAACTCTATCATAGCTTCTCTTAATCCGGAGGGCAGCGATGAAGAAGCGAAAGATGGAATGGACTGTGTGCTTTGCGCTTATGATTTTGAAAATATGCAATTGCATATGGCGGCTGCAAACAACCCGCTGTGGATTGTCCGCAATGGCGAATTAGAGGAATATAAGTCTGATAAGATGCCTGTTGGAAAATATGGAGATACTCATACATCGTTTTCTCTTCAGACAATTAATTTACAGAAAGGCGATGTGGTTTACTCTTTCACTGATGGCTTTGCCGATCAGTTTGGCGGTCCGAAAGGAAAAAAGTTCAAGTATAAACAACTGGAGGAAAAACTACTTGAACATCATAATCTCCCTATGGAAGAGCAGAAGAAAATCCTCGTTGAAATATTTAATAACTGGAAAGGAAATATGGAGCAGGTTGACGATGTGTTAGTAATTGGCGTTCGAGTTTGATTGCCCTCTGTTTACTGTTCGCTGCCTTTCTCTCAGTGGCACTTGAAATAATCAAACGACTCTTTGCAATCCAAACATTTATAAAGAGCTTTGCAAGCCGTTGAACCGAACTGTGAAACCATTTCAGTATTCTCAGAGCCGCACTGAGGACAGGCAATACTCCTATTAAGGATTAAGGATTTGGGATTTGGGATTGAAAAATCCTTATTCCTTAATCCTAAATCCTTAATGCATTTTTCTGGAGGAGCAATGCCATATTTTTTAAGTTTCTCTTTTGCTTCATCAGTAATCCAATCGGTAGTCCAAGCCGGATGATAAACCATTTTTACTTTCGTGTTTTCAATTCCGTTCTTTTTCATAGCAGAAATAATGTCATCTTGAATCTGCTTCATCGCAGGACAACCTGAGTACGTTGGAGTGATGATAATCTCTACTTCATTTCCATTCACAATCACATCACGAAGAACTCCTAGTTCTTTAATATTGATTACGGGAATTTCCGGATCAGGAATTTCGGAGAGAATTACAAGTATTTCTTTTTGTGTTTTCATATAATTCCTCCCCCAATGGGGGAGGTTAGGAGGGGGCTATTACCATTTTGCATCAGGAAGTGACCGAGGCAACGATTGCATCTCAGCAAGAATGAAACCTAAATGCTCCGTATGTTTTGCATCACGACTTCCTCTCTGCATAAAAGCATTCGCAGGTATTTTCAACGTAGCACGCTCCAGAATTTCTTTCACTTTGCTTTCCCATTTTGGCTGAACGGATTTCAAATCAACTGCGATTCCTTCTTTAATCAAAACAGAATCCACTTCATTCATCTCAAACATTTCCCCGGTGAATCTCCAGAGTTCATCAAGCGCGTTTTGCATTCGTGTGTGGCTTTCTTCCGTGCCATCACCTAATCGTTCAACCCATGAAGAGGTGTGGCGTAAGTGATAGGTGATTTCTTTTATTGACTTAGCAGCAATTGCAGAAAGTGTTTCATCCTTGCTTTTTACCAGTTCAGAATAAAAATAAAAATCAAATGCATCACACAAAAACTGACGGAGAATTGTTTTTGCATAATCTCCGTTCGACTGTTCAGTCAAGAGCGTATTGTAATATTCTCTTTCTGTGCGATGAAACGCCAGATCATCTTCGCTTCTTCCTTTGCATTCCACTGTTCCTGCGTAAAGCAGAATTGAATTTGCCTGCCCGAGCAAGTCAAGGGAAATATTTGTAAGCGCTAAATCTTCTTCAAGAAACGGACCGTGCCCGCACCATTCAGCATTGCGTTGGGCGAGAATCAAACTTGTGTCTCCAAGTCTTAGTAAATAATTGAAAAGTGCTTCTTGTGTTGTCATGTTCTTTTCTTTTGTCATTCTGAACGAAGTGAAGAATCTATAGATGTTTCGCTTCGCTCAACATGACAAACACATTACATATGTTTAATTTCTTCCGGCAGTTTATAAAAAGTAGGATGGCGAAACACTTTATCATTTGCAGGTTCAAAGAAAGGACCGATATCTTCTGGAGAACTTGCAACAATTGCTGAAGAGGGAACAACCCATATAGCAGTGCCTTCGCTTCTGCGCGTATATACATCGCGTGCATTTTGCAAAGCCATTTCCTTGTCGAATGCGTGAAGGTTTCCGCAGTGAACATAGGGGAGTCCTGGTTTTTTTTGCACGAAAACCTCCCAAAGTTGTCCTTGGCTGTCTTTTGTATTTGCCATTTTTCTTTTGACTTTTGAATTTTCTTACGCTGCTACTTTTTGTTTTTTCTTTTCTGCAAACGCCATAGCTGCTTCACGAACCCATCTTCCGTTTTCGTGGGCTTGTACGCGTGCGCCTAATCTTTCTTTATTGCAGGGACCGTTTCCGTGAATCACATTCTGAAATTCTTTCCAGTCGGGTTCAGAGAAATCATACCCTTGTTTTGTATCATTCCATTTTAAATTTTTGTCAGGAATTTTCAATCCGATAATATCCGCCTGTGGAACAGTTTGATTCACGAAACGCTGCCGTAACTGATCGTTGCTCTCGCGTTTTATTTTCCACTTGATTGCATTTTCAGAATTAGATGACTCAGCATCGGGCGGGCCAAACATCATCAGCGTAGGCCACCAGAAACGGTTAACTGCATCCTGCGCCATTTCTTTTTGCTCTTTTGTTCCTGCAGAAAGCTTGCACATAATTTCATATCCCTGTCGCTGATGAAAACTTTCTTCCTTGCAAATGCGAACCATAGCCCGCGCATACGGGCCGTAAGAAGTTCTTTGTAACATCACCTGATTCATAATCGCAGCGCCATCCACCAACCATCCGATTGCGCCAATATCTGCCCACGATAAAGTAGGATAATTAAAGATGGAAGAATATTTTGCTTTGCCCGTGTGAAGTTGATTAAGAAGTTCTTCGCGGGAAATATTTAGCGACTCAGCAGCTGTGTACAGATACAATCCGTGTCCTCCTTCATCCTGAACTTTTGCAGTGAGAACCATTTTTGCACGCAAACTCGGAGCACGCGTAATCCAGTTTCCTTCGGGTAACATGCCCACAATTTCAGAATGAGCATGCTGGGAAACCTGACGGATGAGGTGCTTGCGGTAAATCTCAGGCATCCAATCCTTGGGCTCAATGTTTTCATTGCGCGAAAGTTTGCTTTCGAAATTATTTTCAAATTGTGAAGCGTCCATTTTTAATAATTTTAATGCGAACATAAAGATAGGAAGAAAATTGTAAAATGATTTGGTTAGATAATGAAAAGGAATGGCTAATATTTGTTGAAATTTCCTGATAAACCCTTTTACTTTTTGTTACTTTTGAAATTGTTTTGAGAATTGCGGTCAGTATAAAAAAATAATTTGACAAGAGCGTATGAATGAGAGGATTCTTCTTGCAACGATTTTAATTTCTATTGTAGGAATAATCATCGTTCCTTTTTCTCTTCCCAAACTAAAATCCATTGTCAACTTTTTAATTGTTTTACTGATTGCTATTTTATCTTCATATGAAGCTGTGGTTGTTTTGAGTAGCTATTCGATAGAAGCTGACTTTCAGAGTAGTTATTTTTTCGGAAACATTCATATCAGCATTGACGCGCTCTCCGCATGGTTTATTCTCCTTATCAATTTCACTGCTATCACTGGCGCTCTCTACGGAATTTTCTATATGAAACCGTATGAAGAACAAAAGGCAAATACTTCTCTGCATTGGATTTCATACATACTGATGCACGTTTCGCTTTTGTCTGTTTGCTGTGTTCAAAATAGTTTAATGTTTCTCCTCATATGGGAAATCATGACACTTGCTTCTTTTGTGTTGATAATTTTTGAACATACAAAAAAACAAACGCTCAAAGCTGGAATTAATTTTCTCATTCAGTCACACATCGGAGTTTTTTTTCTCACCATCGCATTTATCTGGGTGGCTTCACAAACTAACTCGTATGATTTTTCTTCCATCACAAGTTTTTCATTGGAGAAACCTACGTTGGTTGGAATAATTTTATTTTTATGTTTCTTCATCGGGTTTGCATTCAAGGCAGGATTTGTTCCGTTTCACACCTGGCTTCCGTATGCGCATCCCGCTGCTCCTTCGCATATTTCGGGCGTGATGTCAGGCATCATTATCAAAATCGGCATCTACGGGATTTTGAGAATGCTTTTTCTCATTCACACTGATTATACTGTAGTGGGATATTTCATTCTTTTCATCTCGGTGATTTCAGGAATTTACGGAGTGATACTTGCCATCATTCAGCACAATTTGAAAAAATTGCTGGCTTATCACAGCATTGAGAATATTGGTATCATCGGAATAGGAATCGGGCTTGGATGTATTGGTGTTGGAACGGGAAATCATTTGCTCGCCTCTCTCGGATTTGCAGGAGGATTGCTTCACGTGCTGAATCATTCTCTCTTCAAATCACTTTTATTTTACAGTGCTGGAAATGTTTATCAAGCCACACACACAATGAATGTGGAACAATTGGGTGGACTTATCAAACGAATGCCTCATACATCGATTTTATTTTTAGTAGCTGCGCTTTCTATCTGCGGGCTTCCGCCCTTCAACGGTTTCATTTCTGAATTTTTAATATACTCGGGATTGTTCAAAGGGCTCGCTGGAAATTATTCCGTTTCAATTTTATCAATGATTTTTTCCATTCTTGGATTAGTTCTTATTGGTGGGTTGGCAGTTTTATGTTTCACAAAAGCATTTGGAATAGTTTTTCTCGGAACTCCCCGCCACCCACTTAATCACGAACCACAGGAAGCTTCAACCGGAAAACTTATTCCTATGTATATGGTGTTGGCATTGATTTTAGCAATAGGAATTTATCCAAAATTTTTTGTGCGATTGCTTTCTGCGCCTGTAATGATGTTCACTGCGAAAATAAATTCACCGATTGAATCTGATATTTTTCCCGGCACTCTAAACATAATGACCATTGTAGGAATCTGTTCAGCAGGATTTATACTACTCTGCGGCTTAATTTTCTTTTTAAGAAGCAGAATCACTCTGAACAAACGGCAAACTATTTCACCTACCTGGGGTTGCGGCTATGTGGGAGATGCTGGTAAAATGCAATACACGGCAAATTCGTTTATCCGTTCTTACAGAAAATTAGTTAAGCCGATTATATCGCTTCATAAAAAGGAAACGGAAGTGGTAGGAATTTTTCCGCATACTGCTTCTTACGAAACGCATCCTCAGGATAAACTGGAAGAAAAATTTATTGACAGAATTATCTTTTTGCTGAAAAAATTTCTTGAAAGATTTTCTTTTCTTCAGAGCGGAAATGCACAACATTATATTTTGTACGGAGTAATTTTTATTTTGCTTGTGATTTTTTTCCCTTTCATTTCAGATGCATTTAATTCATTATTGTCATTCTTAAAAAACTAGTGATATGATTTGTTTTGTAATGATACTTTTTGTCAGTTTGATTTTTTCAGGAATCATCATCCGAACCAAAAGCATTGTTTCGGGCAGAAAAGGTCCGGGAATTTTCCAGCCGATGAAAGATATTTTCAGGTTATGGAAAAAAGGAGCTGTGTATAGCAAAACTTCCAGCATTATTTTTCAAATCGCTCCCAGCATTTATTTTGCTTCAGTTCTCTCTGCAATTCTTGTGATTCCTTTCGGCAGTCACAAAGGCATTATTTCTTTTGATGGCGACTTTTTATTTTTCGCTTATGTTCTCGCCTTAGGAAAATTTTTCATGATAATTTCTTCTCTCGACACCGGTAGCAGTTTTTCAGGAATGGGAGCTAGCCGCGAGGCATTGTATTCCATGCTCGCGGAGCCGGCATTTTTCATTCTCATCGGTTGTTTTGCGCTGATGACGGGACATACTTCTTTCAGCGATTTCTTTGCTTCACTTCATTTCGGTTCATACATCTCTTATGCAATCGGTGCGCTGGCGGCTTACCTGCTGGTAATGTTCGCGATGATTGAAAACAGCCGAATGCCCGTGGATGACCCGAAAACACATCTTGAACTCACCATGATTCACGAAGTGATGATTCTCGACAACAGCGGATTTGATCTTGGATTGATTTTTTATACGGGCAATTTAAAATTTGCAATGTACGGGGCGCTCATCGCAAACTTTTTCTTCGGAGGTCTTTCGGTTTATGTTGACATAATAATATTTATTGCTGTGCAACTATTTTTCGCTGTTATTATCGGCCTGATAGAATCATTCATGGCTCGTTTCAGAATGAATCATAATCCGCAGTTCATTTTTACGTTGTCGTCTGTAGCACTTCTGATTTTTATTGGGATTCTGTTAATAAAAAATAATCTCATATGAAATGACAAATGTTTTACTTATAACTTTCATCATTACGCTTCCCTATATAGGTATTTTAAAACGATTATCTACTTATGTGAAAATACTCGCCTTTCAGGGAATTCTACTTTTCGGAATAGCGTTTATCAACCTAATTGAAATCAACATTGTTAATTTAATTTTCATCCTGCTTGAGACAATCATTTTTAAAGCTATTGCCGTTCCCTGGTTTTTGAATTATATCATGAAGCGAAATAGAATCACTCGTGAAGCAGAACCATATCTTCATAATTTTTTCTCCCTGATAATCATTACAGGCATTATTGTGCTTTCGTACATTCTTTCTTCTGCTATTGAGGGAAATAGTATCAATAAAATATTTTTTGTTGTAGCGCTCTCAACATTGTTTACGGGACTTTACATTATTGTTACGCGCAGAAAAATTATAACGCACGTGATGGGATATCTTGTTTTAGAAAACGGTGTGTTCATTCTATCACTCGCTGTGGGAAGCGAAATGCCTATGCTGGTGAATACTGGAATTCTGCTCGATATTTTTGTGAGCATTCTCCTTCTTGGGATTTTTGTGAATAAAATCGGAGATGTAATAAAAGATGTGGATGTTGAACAATTAAAAGCGCTGCGAGATTAATATGATAACGGCATATTTAATTACATCGGGTGTTCTAAGTGGAATAATTTTTTTCAACCGGCATCGTGGAGTAAATTATTTTTTGCTTGCGCTGTTTCTTATTCTTCAATGCGCACTTACGGTTTTTGCCTACACCCATCTCAATCATGAGGAGTTAGGATTATTCAGGACGGATGCCTTGTCCATCATTCTTCTCGTCACACTGAACATCATCAGCATTCCAGCGATTTATCATAGCTATATTTATTTCACAAAGCACATAGAAATCCCGAGACAGCGTGCAATTTATTTTTCCGCGATGATAATTTTAATCATGGCTATGAGCGCTGCGTATCTTTCTTCTCACATAGCGGTTACGTGGGTGTTCATCGAACTTACTACACTGTCTGCGTCTGCGTTGGTATATCACCGCAGAAACATTCGCTCGCTCGAGGGAACATGGAAATATATTTTTGTTTGTTCAATTAGTATCACGCTGGTTTTTATCGGCATACTTTTTCTAAGTATTGCACTGCGGCAAAGCGGCACTACCGATTTATCCTTTGCATCACTGATGGCACACGCTGCATCACTCAATGAATTTTGGATGCGGCTCGCATTTATTTTTGCTTTCACGGGATTCACTGTCAAGGCGGGGCTTGTACCGATGTATAACGCAGGCATTGACGCGAAAGACAAAGTTCCTTCCCCCGCAGGTGCACTTTTTTCCAGCGCACTGATGAATGTTGGTTTCATAGGTATATTCCGTTTTTACGAAGTGATTGTGCACACATCTCTTCACGCATGGGCAAGTAATATTCTTATCATTTCAGGTACACTTTCAGTTTTTGTCGCAGCAGTTTACATGCTCAAGGTAAAAAATATAAAACGAATGCTCGCGTACTCCAGCGTTGAACATTTGGGAATCGTGATGCTCGGACTCGCAGCGGGAGGAATCGGTTATTATGCGGCAATTCTTCACACTGTATTACATTCGTTTGCTAAGTCGGGAATGTTTTTCCAGATCGGACAGGTTTACAGAATTTACAAAAGCAAAAATATTTATGATACTGGAAATTATTTCAAGCACAATTTTTCCGGTGCGATGGTTCTGCTGCTTGGATTTATTTGCTCCACTGCCATGCCGCCATCTGGACTTTTTGTGAGTGAGTTTTTGATTTTTCGTTCCTTGTTTGAAGGACATTATGTGTTTGTTTTGATATTGATTTTAATTTTACTGGTAGTCATTATCTGGGCATTCGGAAAAAATATTTTCAAACTCCTGTTCACTCCTGCAAAAGATTTTATGGAAGAAGGCATAGAAAAAATAAATGGATATGAATCATTTTCTCAATTCATTTTGATGGGACTGGTAATCTATCTGGGATTTAATCCGCCTGTTCAGATGATGGAATTAATCAATGAAGCAATAATAAATCTGCCGTAATGAATTATATTGATATCAAAAATAATCAGTGCATTCCGCTGGCATCCATACCGGTTCTGGAGTATGAAATATTTTTAGAGCACAATACTTCCCTCTTGAAAGAATCTCAAAATCATTGTGTGAACTACTATGGATTTCATTCCGATGGGAAAATAAAGTTGATTTGTTGTATTGCGAATGATAACGATGGAAGTATTTATGTTTCTTCATCTCATATAAATATGAATGAGACACTGCTTTCATTCACTCATCATCACTTTGCTTTTGAAAAATTTGAAAGAGAAATGCATGAAAACTTTGGAATAAAATATTTAAATCATACATGGCTTAAACCAGTTCGTTTTTCTTTTGACAGAACCAATAAAGAAAACACTATTTCAAATTATCCATTTTATAAAATTGACAGCGAAGAATTGCATGAAGTAGGAGTTGGTCCCATCCATGCAGGGGTGATTGAACCGGGACATTTCCGTTTCATCTGTAATGGGGAGCAAATTCTTCATCTGGAAATTCAATTAGGATTTCAGCATAGAGGAATTGAGAATCTTTTCCTTGAGAATAAGAAACTTTTGCAGCGTGTAACTCTTGCAGAAAACATCTCTGGCGATACAGTTGCTGGGCATACAACTGCCTTCGTAAATCTATGGGAATCTCTCTGCAATTTCAGTGCAGATAAAGATTTGCAGTTCACTCGTACGCTTGCACTTGAGTTGGAAAGAATTGCTATTCACACTGGGGATTTGAGTGCGCTTTGCACCGATATCGCTTACCAACTCGGCAGTGTTGTCTTTGGAAGATTACGTACTCCTGTGATAAATTATTTCCAGATTTGGTGTGGAAACCGCCTTGCTAAAGGATTGATTCGTCCGGGTAGAAATAATTTTCCGTTCAGCAAAAAATTAAATGATAAGCTTTACAAACTTTTTGATGAGTTTGAAAGAGATTTTATAGAGATGTGCGAAGAGTCCTTTTCACTTTCAACTGTTTTAGCCCGCTTTGAACGAACAGGTGCTGTTACACATCAACAGGCATCTTCCATTGGAACAGTTGGAATGTCAGCGAAGATGAGTGCCATTGTGAGAGATATTCGTTCTACCCATCCTCACGATTTTTATTCTTCATTGAATCACCAGCCGGTTATAAAAAATCACGGAGATGTTTATTCACGCGTACAAATTCGCGAGGAAGAAATTAAGCAGTCCATCGGGTATATCAAAAAATTACTAAAAAATATTCCCGAAGAAAATAAGGAGAGAAAGAATTTGTCTTCGCCTTCACTAAATTCATTTGCAATTTCATTAGTGGAAGGATGGAGAGGAGAAATCTGCCATTGTGCAGTTACGGATGAAAAAGGAGAACTGGTGCATTACAAAATTAAAGATCCGTCATTTCACAATTGGCTGGCGCTCGCATTAGCAGTACGCAATAACGAAATTTCAGATTTTCCTGTTGTTAATAAAAGTTTTAATTTGAGTTACTGCGGGCACGATTTGTAATAATGAAAAACTATGCTTGATAATTTTAAAATACTCATTCATCAAGGAAAACAATTCATTCCCGATATAACTACAGCAGAAGTTCCGGGAATTTTTCGTGGCAGACCTGTAATCAGCAATGAAAAGGTTGATGATGATAAATTAGTTGATTTATGCCCTACAAATTCTATCGCAAAAAATCCTGTGAGCATTGATTTGGGAAAATGCACTTTCTGTGGGGAATGTGCTTTTGCTTTTCCTGACAAAATAAAATTTACAAAAGATTACAAACTTTCAACGAACTTTCGCGATGGATTAATTGTAAAAGAAGGAGAAGAAAAAAATATCATTCTGAATCCTGATTTAATACGAAAAGAAATCTCAAAATATTTCAGTGGTTCGCTCAAGTTACGGCAAGTGTCAGCCGGTGGAGATAATAGTTGTGAATTAGAACTCAACGCCTGCAGTAATGTGAACTTTGATATGGGAAGATTCGGAATCGAGTTTGTCGCTTCGCCCCGCCATGCAGATGGAATTGTAATTACTGGTCCTATCTCAGAAAATATGGCGGAACCATTGCAGATTTGTTATGACGCTACTCCTGAACCTAAAATAATTATTCTAGCAGGAACTGACGCTATCAGCGGAGGAGTTTTTGCAGACAGCCCTGCATTGAACAGAATTTTTTTAACCCAATACAAAATTGATTTGTACATTCCGGGAAATCCAATACACCCTCTCACCTTTATTAACGGAGTATTAGAATTGATTAGAAAAAGGAAGTGAATTAAAGTTTTATTTTTGTCCTTTATAAAAATCAATGACAAAATTTCACAAACTTAAAGTATCAGATATCCGAAAGGAAACCGCAGACTGTGTTTCTGTTGCGTTTGACGTTCCGGCTTCTTTGAAAGAAGAATATAAATTCATACAGGGACAATATCTCACGCTGAAACTTTTTCTTGCCGGAGAAGAAATCCGCAGAAGTTATTCTGTTTGCAGCTCTCCTCTTGAAAATGAAATGCGCGTGGCTGTGAAGAAAGTGCAAGGTGGAAAGGGTTCAATCTTCGTTAACGATAACCTGAAAGTTGGAAATGAAATAGAAGTGATGACTCCGATGGGCGGTTTTTATTCTCCGATGAATGCTTTACACAAAAAAAAATATTCTCTGTTTGCTGGCGGAAGCGGAATCACTCCAATGTTGTCTATTATAAAAACGGTTCTTCAAGCCGAACCAAATTCTTCTCTCATTTTATTTTACGGAAACCTGAATGAAGAATCAACTATTTTTAAAAAGCAATTAGACGAACTCGCGCAGAAAAATTCTTCTAGATTCAAGTTGCATTATATTTTTGACAAACCCACTACACAGGTTGAAGAACTTTATAAAGGAATCATCTCCAAAGAAAAAGCAAAAGCTCTTTTTGATAAACATATTATTCCGTCAACTGACAATGAATTTTTTATCTGCGGTCCAAAACCAATGATGGATAATGTGCGCGAAACGCTGGAAGAAAGGAAAATTGACAAAGCAAGAATTCATATTGAGTATTTTACTTCCTCCGTTGACGCGCCTGATAAAGTTATTTCTCCTTCGGAAAAAATAATATCTCAGGTTACTGTTTCTCAATACGGAATAGAAACCACTTTTAAGCTTTCATCTGACGGAAAATCAATTCTTGACGCAGCGATTGAAAATGGTGTGGACGCTCCTTTCGCCTGCAAAGGAGCTGTGTGCGCTACGTGCCGAGGAAAAATCCTGGAAGGGAAAGTTCACATGAACAAGAATTTCGCGCTCACTGATTCTGAAGTTGCCGAAGGATTCGTTCTCACCTGTCAAAGTCATCCGCTCACGCCCGTGGTGAAGGTGGATTACGATATTTAAGTCGTACACAGACTATTCATATCGAAACTTTCCCATGTCATTAAGGTTAGAATGCAGAATACGAATTGAGTTGGATTTATTATGTGAGCGAGCCATGCGTAAAAATACTTCAAGTGTTTTCCAGTAGTTGTGATCGCGCTGCGTATCTGCCAGCAAAAGATAACCCATAATAATATTTCCTGCCATTTCAACTAATCTGCGTGCGTGAAAATCTATGAACTCATTGCTGTCAGTAAGAACAACTTTATTTTCTGATTCTTCGTATTCTTCGGTCATCTCAATTAAAATTTTTCTATACGATTCAGTTTCCGGCTTGATGGGTTCTTTTTCGTATGCCTGAATCTGCGCAAGGTATCCTCCTGCGGTAACTCCGCGAATTGCCGCCACCACCTGCAGTTGTGTGGTTCCTTCATATATGGAAGTAATCCGCGCATCGCGGTAAATCCGTTCAATCGGATAATCTTTCATGAAACCTGAACCTCCATGAATCTGCAAAGCGTCATACGCAATCTGGTTACAATACTCTGAAGTCAATCCTTTTGCAAGGGGTGTAAAAATGTCGGCAAGCTTCTGATATTTTCTCAGTTCATCTTTTTCTTCTTTGGTTAATTCCCTCACTTGTGAAATATGAATGAGAGTTTTGTAAATATCTACAAAGCGTCCGGTTTCGTAAAGCAAAGAGCGTGAAGCAGTGAGTTTTGCTTTCATCAGGGAAAGAAGTTCATACACTGCAGGAAATTGTATAATCGGTTTGCCAAACTGAATTCTTTTCTTTGCATAGGAGAGCGCTTCGCGGTAAGCGGCTTCGCTCAGACCCACCGATTGTGCAGTAATTCCAAGTCGAGCGCCATTCATCAGCGACATCACATATTTTATCAATCCGAATTTTCTGTTTCCGCAGATTTCAGCAGGCGCATCTTTGAAAACCAATTCGCAGGTAGGAGAACCTTTGATACCCAATTTATTTTCTATTCGCCTTACAGCAACACCCCCGCTGTTCTTGTCATAAATAAACATGGATAACCCGCGAGCATCCTGTGTTCTGTCTTCCGAACGGGCAAGCACAAGAGAAATATCTCCATCGCCATTGGTGATGAAACGTTTCACACCATTCAAGAGCCATGATTTTTTTTGTTCATCGTAATGCGCTTTGAGCATCACTGCCTGCAAATCAGAACCGGCATCGGGTTCTGTGAGCGCCATTGCCATTGTTTCTCCTTTGCAAACACGTGTGAGGAAACGCTGCTTCTGTTCCTCAGAGCCAAATTCATTTATTGTTTCCGCGCAATCCTGCAAGCCCCAGATGTTCACAAAACCTGCATCGGCTCGTGAAACAATATCGGCAGCCATGATATAAGGAATCATAGGAAAATTTAATCCACCGAATCTGCGGGGAAGAGCAATGCCCATCAAACCTGCTTTGGTGATGGCTTCAATATTTTCTGTTGTGCCTCTTGCATATTCAACTCTTCCGTTTTTCAAAACAGGTCCATCGTGGTCAACCGATTCTGCATTGGGACCGATAATATCTCCGCAAATCTCTCCAATAATTTCAAGAATCTGGCTGTAACTGTCCATCGCGTCTTCAAAATCCTTAGGCGCAAATTCATAATCATCTTTCTCTTTGAAATTATTTTCTTTCAGTGCGACAATTCGCTGCATGAGCGGATGTGCAAGGTGAAATTTGATGTCAGCGTTATCGGTGTAGAAGTTTGGCATTTTTCTATTCGTTAGTTTTATTTTGTATTTTCTTTATAGTATCTGATCATTTTTGGAATTACAGTTTCGACTTTCCCGGCAATCACATAGTTTGCAATTTTATTTATAGGAGCATTCGGATCGTTGTTAATGGAAATGATAATGCTGGATTCCTGCATGCCGGCAAGATGTTGTATTTGTCCCGAGATTCCGCAGGCGACATAAAGTTTCGGGCGAACGGTTATTCCTGTTTGTCCGATTTGCCGTTCATGTCCGGCAAACCCTGCGTCCACTGCCGCACGTGAAGCTCCCACTTCTCCGCCAAGCATGGAAGCGAGGTTATGAAGCAACTTAAAGTTTTCTGCGGAGCCAACGCCAAAACCACCGGCAACAATCACGGATGAATTTTTAATATTGACTTTTGATTTTTCAATGTGCCGCTCAAGAATTTTTACGATAAAACATTCATCGTCCACATATTTTTTTACATCCAGTTTAACGATCTTTCCTGTGTGGCGGAGATTGTAAATTTCTTTTTTCATCACACCTTCGCGAACGGTTGCCATTTGCGGACGGCAATCTGGATTTATGATGGTCGCAATGATGTTTCCTCCGAAAGCTGGACGGATCTGATAGAGGAGATTTTTGTAAACTTTTTTTTCTTTTTTTTCTTCGTGGTCACCAATCTCCAATTCAGTGCAATCAGCAGTGAGACCGCTTCCGAGTGCGGAGGAAACACGCGGACCTAAATCTCGCCCGATAGACGTTGCTCCCATCAACACAATCTGTGGCTTTTGTTCTCTGAAAAGTCTGACAGTTATTTCTGTGTGAGGCAGAGTAGAATACGGCTCAAGACGGGAATCATCAGCAAGGTAAAGTGTATCCACACCGTAAGGAAAAATTTCTTTTTCAAAACCATCCAAATTATGACCAATCAGAAGCGCTTCCAGTTGACACTTCAATTGATCGGCAAGATTGCGTCCTTTAGTGAGAAGTTCAAAACTTACTTCAGAAATTTTTCCTTCTTCCAGTTCGCAGTAAACACAAACGTTATTCATATTTTATAATATTAGCAGCTACTTATTAATTCTTACAATGATGTGGTCTTTATTATCCAACAATATGTGCTGTGATTAGTTCTTTCATCAATCCATTAATATCTTCATCCATATCTTCAATGCGTTTTGATTCTTTTGATTGAAAAACAATGTTGTCAACTTTTTTCACTTTTGTCGGTGAGCCGCCAATTCCAAGTTGCTCGCGGTCACATTCAATATCGTTCACGCTCCATTCTTTTATTGTGAGGTATGAATCATTTCCTCCGCTCATATAATCTTCAACGCTTTCCTGGCGTTTGCTCATTGTGTTTGCGTGTTTGTATTTCATCAGAAGTTTTGCATTTCTCGGTCTGCATACGGGGGCTGAGCTATTCACAGTAATCAGTACGGGCAAAGAACATTCAACAATTTCAATACCGCGCTCCAATCTTCGCTTCACAACAATTTTTTCTGATGAAGCAGACATTATTTCTTCTGAATACGTGATTTGAGGAATGCCTAATTTTTCTGCAACCTGAGGTCCCACTTGCGCTGTGTCACCGTCAATGGCTTGTCGCCCGCAGAGAATAATATCAAACTCTTTTATTTTTTTTATGGTGCAGGCAAGCGCGTAGGAAGTAGCGAGCGTATCAGAGCCGGCAAAAGCGCGGTCTGTAAGAAGAATTCCGTCATCGGCTCCGCGGTAAAAGCCTTCGCGAATAATTTCCACCGCGCGGATAGGACCCATCGTGAGCAAAGTAATTGTGCTGCCTGGAAATTTATCCTTGATGGAGAGCGCCTGTTCAAGTGCGTGCAAATCTTCCGGATTAAAGATGGCAGGCAATGCGGCTCTGTTTACAGTTCCATCCGCTTTCATAGCGTCTTTGCCCACGTTTCTTGTATCGGGAACTTGCTTCGCCAGAACAATGATTTTAAATTTTTTCATCCAAGGAAATTATTTTGATGTTGCGAAAGTCAGTTGAGTAAATAACCTAAACTATGATTTAGCGCATAATTTGTAAGATTCAATTTCTGTACTCACGCTAAAGGGAGCGATTGTCCTTGCCTTCTCTGTTAGAGGAATGGACTTTTATTTCGTTCTGTGGATGAGAAGCAGACTAGTGGCAAAAAGAAAAAAAGCTCCTGTCTGGTGAAGCACGGCAATAATGATTGGAACTCCGTAAAGTAATGTTATTACTCCCAAAATAAATTGTGCAAGAACAATTATTACAAGGGCATTAATGATTTTTCTTTGTTGTTGTGTGAGATTTAATTTTCTTGAGCGATAGAAAAGTATTCTCACAATTATTACTATAACGTAAGCGATGTATCGGTGAATAAATTGTACGCCTGCAACTCCCTCAAAAAAGTTTTTCCATAGCGGTTCAAGTGAGGTGATGTCAGAAGGGAACCATTCATCTCCCATTTTTGGCCAAGTTGGATAGCCGTAGCCCGCTTTCAGTCCTGCTACAAATGCTCCGTAAATAATCTGGAGAATTATCGTTGAGAAAAGAATAAGAGAAAGTTTTTTAAGTCCTCCCCCTGCTTCGCTTCCCCCTCCAGAGGGGGACATAAAATCCAATGCATACCAAAATGTAAATCCGAAAACTGTGAAGGCAGAGATTAAGTGAATTGCCAGACGATAATGACTTACATGAACATTTTGAGAAAGTCCGCTTTTCACCATAAACCATCCGAGAAACCCCTGTAATCCGCCCAATGCGAAAAGCACTAATGCTTTTTTCATAAATCCTTCAGGGAGTTTTTTCTTTATCCAGAACCAGATGAAAGGAATGAGAAAAACCACTCCAATTATTCTTCCGATTAAACGATGAAGATATTCCCAGAAAAAGATTTGTTTGAAATCAGATAACTGAAAATCAGAATTGATGAGTTTGTACTGCGGAATTTGCTTGTAAGCATCAAACTCTTTTTGCCATGCTTCTTGGGAAAGAGGAGGAAATGTTCCGGTTACAATTTTCCATTCTGTTATGGATAATCCTGAACCGGTGAGGCGTGTGATTCCGCCAATGACAACCATTGCATAAATAAGGAAACATCCGGTGAGCAACCAGATGATTACCGGGCGGTAAGAAGTTGAAGAATTCGTAGCAAAAGATTTTTTTGTGACTCCGGAGGGATTTGAACCCCCAACCATCTGATCCGTAGTCAGACGTTCTATCCAATTGAACTACGGAGCCATATCAACTACAATTCAGGATTTAGGAATTACGATTTAGGATTTTAATTCCCTAATCCACAATCCTTAATCTTTATTCCTTCGGCTTGTCTTTCTGAGATGGTTTGCTGATGGACTCGCGCATCTGAGTATCTGCCTGGATGTTCTGCATTTTGTAATAATCCATAATGCCGAGGTTTCCACTGCGGAAAGATTCTGCCATAGCAAGAGGAATCTGTGCTTCGGCTTCGATAACTTTTGCGCGCGCTTCCTGTGCTTTTGCTTTCATCTCCTGCTCGCTGGCGACAGCCATCGCTCTGCGCTCTTCGGCTTTTGCCTGCGCTACTTTCAAATCGGCACTTGCTTGTTCGGTTTGAAGTTTCGCGCCAATATTTTCTCCCACATCAATGTCGGCAATGTCAATGGAAAGAATTTCAAACGCTGTTCCGGCATCCAAACCTTTTTTCAAAACTGTCTTTGAAATGGTATCTGGATTTTCAAGAACTGATTTATGATCGTGAGCCGAGCCAATGGTGGTAACAATTCCTTCTCCAACGCGCGCAAGAATAGTTTCTTCACCAGCTCCGCCTACCAATTGGTTAATGTTGGTTCTTATCGTCACTCTTGCTTTCACCACTAATTGAATTCCGTTTTTCGCCACTGCAGAAACCGGAGGCGTGTCAATCACGCGCGGGTTTACAGAAAGCTGCACTGCATCAAATACATCACGTCCTGCCAAATCAATTGCCGTGGCAAGTTTGAAGTTGAGCGGAATGTTTGCTTTCTCTGCTGAGATAAGCGCATTGACCACTGATTGCACGTGACCGCCTGCCATGAAGTGCGCTTCGAGTTGGTCGCGCGAAAGCACGAGACCTGCTTTGTGCCCGTTGATGAGCGCGTTTGTAATAACTCCGGGAGGAACTTTTCTGAAACGCATCAGCGCGAGTTGTATCAATGACATCCGTACTCCTGAAAGCTGTGCAGTTACCCACAAGCCGATAGGTAGTATTCTGAAAAATATCCAGAGGAAGATTAACGCTCCTAATCCGAGGAGAGCGTAAACGAGAATTTGTTCGGGTGCCATGGGAATTATAAATTAAAAATTATGAATTATAAATTTAGGAGAGCAATATTAAGATTTTATTTTGACCCATATCTTATTTCCATGAATCTTAATAACCTCTATTTCCTCATCTTGGTCAATAAGGCTATCCTGAGCATGAACTTCCACTTGCAAATTATTAATCAGCACTTTTCCCATCGGATTGAGGCGTGAAATTGTTTTTCCGTTATCGCCAATTTTTACAGCGCCTTCTTCCAGTACGTTTGCTTTTCCTTCCATCGTGGATTGCACCTGTAGTTTTTTCCAAAGGGGAGAACGAAATGCCCAGTAAACAGAAGCGATTGAGGCGATAGTTGTTCCTGCGAGAACAATTATTCCTGTTGTGGTTCCGTAATCTTTGAAAGAAAAAATAATTCCGACAAGCATCAGTATAACAGAAATGAATCCGAGCACCATGCCGGGCACGAATAAGATTTCAAGTATCAGAAGAATAAGTCCGATAAGAATGAGAAGGATGATGGAAAGCAAACTCATTGTGGTGTAGTAGGGTGATAGTATTTCATGGCTTTGGGCAGAAACTTTTTTATGTCTTCAATTCTTTTCTCATCGCTTGGATGCGTGCTGAGAATTGCCATACTTCCGCCCTTGGATGCTTTTGCCATTCGTTCCCAAAAAGCAACTGCCTCATGGGGGTCATAACCAGCCATTGCCATGAAAACCAATCCGAGTTTGTCGGCTTCTGATTCATGTTTGCGGGAATATGCCAGCGCACCTAGTCCTGAAGCAACTCCATAGGATTTATTAAATATGTCTTGTGATGCGGCAGACTGGCTGGATACAGCCACCGATACCGCAGCTGCACCAACCTGCAGAGCCAACTGCTGGCTCATGCGTTCATTTCCGTGACGTGCAATGGCGTGGGCGATTTCATGCCCCATCACAACTGCAAGGGCAGTTTCATTTTGTGTAACGGGAAGAAGCCCTGAGTAAACGACCACTTTTCCACCGGGCATGCACCACGCGTTTACGGTTTTTTCTTCCACCAGATTAAATTGCCAGTTGTATCCGGCAATTCTTTTTTTATATTTCTTATTCGCGTTCATGAATTTTTCCACTGCCGCCTGAATATTCTTTCCAACTTTTTTTACAAGTTGTGCGTTAGCATCAGTTTCGGGAGTTGGAGGATGTGTGCCAAGAAATTTATTGTATTCGGTCAGACTCATTTTCATCAGGTCGCCTTCTGCCAGCAAATTCATCTGTCTGCGCCCAGTAATCGGAACTTTTGTGCAGGAAAGAATAAATACAAAAAGAAAAAGAGCCCATCCCGACCTTCCCAAAGGGAAGGAGAAATACTGTTTCATTGTGCTATTTGCTATTTTCATTTTGCTGTTTGCTAATTATTTCCTCCCCTTCGGGGAGGCAAGGTGGGGCTTCTACTTTATTCAATGGTTGCCGACAATCCTTTTTCAATGAGCGCTTCGCATTTGGGCATGAGCTTTTCAAACGAACCGCGTTTCACTCCGCACTTGCCGGTATTATGAATAATATGCGCGCACTGAACCGCCTGAAGGTGTTCGTGATTGCAGACATCAATGAGCGTTTCAATCACAAAATCAAATGTGTTCACATCGTCATTATAGATAACCAAGTCGCACTGCTCAATGAGCAGTTCTTTATTTTCTGATTTGGGTTGAAATTTTGTTTTCATTCAGTGATGATTTTTCTTTAGACGAAGATAATGAATTTCTGAAAACATCATTTGTTCTTTATCAGGTCAAGCGCATCGGCAGCACTCATCTTTTTTCCATCTTTAAACGCAATGATAAACGCGCCTGACAATCCTTCATTAATAATCTGCATTTTAAGATTATTTGCCGATTCATATTCTAAAAATTCTCCCGCTGTGTAAATCATCAAGCCGTTTTCATCATTGAAAGTTTTAATTCCTTTGTTCGAGATATTCAGGAGTTTGTTTGCATCTTCAATCGGAACTTTCTCCCTGTATGCTCCTACCTGCACTTTGAAAACAATTCCTTTGTTTGACGAAGTGGTCAGGGCGGTTGCTGATTTTTCTGAAGTGGTTGTATCGGAGGGAACGAAAGAATATTCCTGTTTGTCTTTGGAAATCACATCTTGTCCCTGTGAATCAATCATTGATTTTGCCGAAGCCAGGCTGATTCTTTTTCCATTGTAATAAGCAACTACAAATGCATCTGTTATTCCTTTTCCGGCAATACTGTTTTTTGCTTTCACTGCTTTAATTTCATCCGTAAACCTGCCGGTTGTGTAACGAATTAATCCATTATCCGTTCTTTCAGAATTCAGGGGAGAAATGTTGTAAAGCTGGGTGGAGGTTGTGGGCTTCGAGAAAACTCCAATCTGTACTGCGTAAAATAATCCGCTAACTGATTTTACATCTGTGGCGTTAGCCATATTGGTTGAAGATTCAGAGGAAGAAGCAGATGTTGCACTGCTGTTTAGCACGGCTAAGTCAATTGTTTCTCCGTTTTCTTTTGCTTTCGCCAGCGCATCGTTCATGGAAATTCTTTTTCCGTTGAAGAAAGCAACCACAAAGGCATCGCGATACCCCAACTCATTTACTTGCTTCTTCGCGTCAGCAGCGGTAGAAAATTTTTGGAATAAGCCGGCTGTGTACCGTTTCAACCCCAGCGGAGTTGTTTCTGCTGTGATGGGTTTTATTCCTTTGAAAAGATTTTGCGGAATAGGATTTCTGAACGCTCCAATCTGAACTTTGAAAACCAATCCTTCGGGCATTGGAGGATTTACGGGAATTGGTTTTGAAGAAGAGTAAGTAGCCCCGGTGAGTTCTATTTTATCAAACAGAGCGTCATAATATTTCAACATTTCAGAAGAAGTGGCGGGTGAAGTATTGATGGGCGGATTAGTGAATTCGGTTTTAGCTGTTGAGGACGATGCAGTAGTAGTTTCGGTATTAGTTGGTTGAATTATTTCTGTTTTTCCGGAAGTGTTGGTTGTGTTATCGGTTTGAGTAGCTGATTCAGTTTTAGTAACGGAAGAAGTTGTTTCTGCAGTTGTTGGAGAAACCGTTTCTGTCTTTACAGGGTAGGAGGCAACTACCATGGTTGATTCGCGCGGAGTTACGGAAGAAGTTGATGAAGTATTGGTTGGCTGATTAGCAGATTCGGTTTTAGTTTCTGTAGTTGCGGTTAACGCGGTAGTTTCTGTGCTTGGTTTATATCCGGTTACCGAAGCGATTTCTTCATAGGCGGATTTGTCAAGCGATTGCAGATATAATTCAGATTCTGTGCGCTTAGAATTAGCTTCGGCTTCAGAATTTTTTGCAAGCACTTTGATTGAATCTGCTTTTGCCTGATTTTTCAGTGAGCGTTTTTCTAAACTTCCTGATTGTGATTTGAGTATTTGTTTTTCATTCGGGTCGGTTGTGCTGGCGCTCTGCTGTGAAACTCGTTGAGATTCTTTGTACTGTTCGTCTGCCACCTTCTGCAGTTCATTTCCCTGCTGGTTTTGCCTGTCAGCATTTTTCTTTGCCCAGTCCGATTCATTTTTTAAAGAAGCATAATGCGTGTATTCATCTTTATTTTTGACCGACTCAGGAGGAGTAGTTGAAAGAGTTGAATTGTTGACGGGTGGATTGGCAGATTCAGTTGTCGTAGAAGATGCAGTAGCTTCTGTAGTAGAAATTGAAACGGTTTCTGTTGAAACAGGATTTGTTGCAGTAAATGTATTTGTAGAAACCGTGCTTGTCTCAGGAACCACAGATGTTGTTGTTTCACTAACCGTTGTTGTTTGAGTGCTTGCTGTGGCTGCCTCCTGCTGCTTTGTCTTCGCTTCTTCCACCCAATCCGGATGCTCTGCTATTATTTCTGTTACCTTGTCAGCAGTTTGCATAGCAATTGCCTGCTTTTCTTTTGACTCTATATCGGCTTTATATGCTTTCTCGCCTTTTCCGTCTTTCTTCAACCGCAGCGATTCATCATAAAGAGAAGAAGACCAATCTGTGTAAAGTTCCTGCTCTTTTGATTTCTTAGTATACTCATTTGTTTCTTTTTCATTTTCCTTCAGCTTGCTATCGTAATAATTGTTTATGTTGTTAGTGCCTTGTAAATTTTCCGGTGAAACAGAAGTGGTGGAAGAGGTTTCTGTTGAGGTTGCCGCAACGGTATTTGTTGAAACGGTGGTTGTTTCAGGAGTGACGGTTGATGCAGCGGCAAGGGCTTCCTGCAATTTCAGGTTGTCCACTTTGTTTCGGCTGTCGGCTGCTTTTTGGCGCTTGTCCTCAACGGAGGAGGTGAGTTCAGAAATTTTATACTGAATCTGTTTTTTATGCTCTTCAGTTGCAGCGGATGTAAGTTGTTTGTTGAGCGTTGCAATCTGGTTGTCAAGCGAATCAGTCCACTGCTGGTAAATCACGGCAAGCGCTTCTTCTTTGTCAAGTTCTTTCTGTTTCTTTTCAGCTTGGTGCATTTCATTTACAAAAACATCCACATAAGGAGATTGTATTGCCGGAGGTTCAGCAGTTGAAGAAGTTGATTCTGTTTTCGTTTCGCTAATCGAGGTGGAAGTAACGGTTGTATTTGAAGTAGTATTGTTTGATGCAGTTTCTGTTGCGGAAGACGATCTTTCGATTTGTTCCATTACGGAAGAAGCGAAGGTGGCATTGCTCTTGAGCGAATCCGCCTGCGACTGCAATTGCTTTGCGTTTGCGTTATATGTATCTGCCTCTTTCTTTTTTGTTTCTGCTTCTTTCTCCATTTCTTCTGCCTGTGAAATCATATTTTGCTTTACTCCGTCATTTTTTGCTTTTTCCGCTTCGGTTCGCAGGCGCTTTGCTTCGCTCTGCAAATCTTCCACATCCTGCTGAATGTCTATGTATTTCGCCATGGACTTGCTGGCTTCTGTTTGCTTGTCATCCGCTTGTTTGTTCAGGTCGGCAGAAACAGAGGTTGCAGTTTTCAAACTATCGCTTCTCTTATCCAATTTTTCTTTCTGAACAAGAAGGTCGTTCATTTTCTTTTCACTTGCACCGGATTTAATAGAGTTATCCAGATCCTTGGCATATTTTAATTCTGCATCGGCTTGCTGCTGCTTGGCTCTTGCCTGTTCATCCATTTGATTGGATAGCGTGAGTGACAGCGCAGCTTCTTTAGAAAGCGCATCAGCCTCTTTTCTCAGCTGAGTTGCTTTGTCAATCTGCGCCATTTTTTCTTCCTGGTTGGTCATCGTCTCAGCAGTGTTCACCAGTTCAGTGGCTTCTTTATTTTTCTGAAGCGATGTTTGGTTTTTCTGATTGGCAAGCTGCTGTGCCGCATCAGAATTTTTTCTTGCTTCGTTGGCATCCTTCTGAGTTACCTTCGCATCATCGTATGCAATTCCGATAATATCATTGTTGGAAACAGGCGTTACTGAAGAAGTTGTTGAGTTATTGATAGGTTGAGAGGTTGAGGTGGTTTCCTCCACAGCCACTGAAGTGATTAATTCCTCGGCAGGACTTACTTCCAGCGATGCTTTCGATTTTATATACTGAACCGCAAGGGCGAGATCAGCGCTGTCAACCTGCGCGTCAAATTCATTTTTGATGACGACTTTGTCCTGACCACCTTCATTCATAAGAGCGATTTCCTGTTTCAGCGGTTTTATTTCCTGCTGGGTAGGAACAACTACCAGCTCAGATGATTTTTTGAAGCCGGCAGATTCCACAGTGAACATAAATTTTCCTCCGTTGGGAAGGTTGAGCGTGTAAGAACCGTCTGCCGTGTTTGTATTGAACACGCCCACCACCTCGTCTTTCAGAATTTTTGTAACCGTGATGGTTGCCTTCGGCATTTTATCTCCAGTATTTTTTGTAAGCGTGCCGGTGATGATGGCAAGGTCAAGCGGTTTGCGGTCCAGTTTGATTTTATAAACCATCATCATTCCCATCGCGCTTTCTCTGCGCGAAGAAAAATACGCGCTCTTGTCCTCTTCATCCGAAACAAAAAGTATATCGTCATCAGGCGTGTTGATGGCAAAATCCATGTTCACGGGCTTGCCCCATGATTGCGTGCTGTTATTCCACTCGCTTCTGAAAATATCATAACCACCCATGGAGTTGTGCCCCTTCGAGCAGAAGTAAAGCGTTCTTCCGTTGGGATGAAGAAAGGCGTAGTCTTCATCGTATTTTGTGTTGATGACATCGGGTAGGCGAACGGGTTTGCTCAAGTCTCCAGCGGGCGAACGTTTCACCATGTATATATCTCTTCCCGTTTTTCCATCTTCTCCATAACCCGAAAAATAAATTTCATTCCGATCGGGAGCGAGATACATTACATTGTCTTCTTTTTTCTTTTTATCCAATGCGGTCTTTAAATCATCGGGGCGAAGAATAAGTTTTGCGTTGAACTCTGTAAGATTGTAGGAGCGGAAAAAATCTGATTCAGGAACTTCTTTTTTCTCCAGCACGGATAGGTCGGTAACGTTTTTCAAAAGCCGCTTTCCGTTTTCGCACATTTCAATCTGCCTGTTCACATCGTACTTGTCCAGCGATTTAGCGGAAGCAATTCCCTTGTAAGCGGTGTATGCCCTGATAGCATCTTCGAAACGATAATTTAAATGATACGCTTTGCCCAGATAGAAAAAAACTTCTTTGTCCGCTCCCTGCTTCTGCCGTTTTGCAGCGTACTCAATGTAGGGAATCGCTTTCTCTTTATCGTTGCTGGAAAAAAGCAAACAGGCTCCGAACTTGTAATTATACTGCGGGTCCTTCGGATACAAACTCAGCAGCTGCGAGAAGAGGGGATAGGCTTTTGTAAAATCTTCTTCTTCAAAAAGTTTGTTCGCCTGCTTTTTTAAATCATCTTCGGAAGAGAAAACATTCTGGGAAAAAGCCGTAGCGCTATGAATCAAGAAACAAGAGGAAAGAAACAGCCAATACGCAATATGGAATAGCCTGCGATTCATTACTATATGGATGCTAAAAATAGGTTAATTACATAACAACAAACAAACCACAAAGTTAGGTTTTTAATAGGAATTTGTTGATAACGGTAAGCGGACAAGAATCGAAGGGCAAAGAGGGCAGGGGAGGAAATTATTTTTCCGCCATTTCAGATTCTTTCTTTTTCCTGAAGAGATATATTTTTGCTTCTTCTTTTTTCAGAAGCCGCTCAATGTTTTTCTGGTGAGTGACAAGAAGGATTGCCGGAGTGAGCAGCGAGAACAACACAAGAGTGGGCGAGGAGGCAGGAAATAAAATCATGAGCGAAACGGGAAAGCTCAAACCCGCAAGAATAGAACCCAGCGAAACATAATGAGAAACGAGAAGGATGAATACAAACACAAAAATTCCGACCACCGCGGAAAGAGGATGAATGGCAAGGGTAACTCCCAGCAGCGTAGCCACTCCTTTTCCCCCCTTGAAACTTGCAAGCACCGGAAAAATATGCCCGATGATGGCTGCCGCGCCAAGCGTTAGCTGCAAGGAGATGAACTCTTCTTTCCCCACCATGTCTGCCACAAAGAAACTGAGTTTGACGGCAATCCATCCTTTGAGAATATCGCAGATGAGAACCGGAACAGCCGCGCGTTTTCCTATCACCCGAAACACGTTGGTGGCGCCCGCGTTACCGCTTCCGTGCTCGCGCACATCAATGCCGTAAAAGATTTTTCCTATCCACACTGCCGAGGGCAGCGAGCCGAATAAATAAGCGGTAAGTAAAATGAAAATATGTAGGGGAACCTGCATAAGTTAGCGCGAAGGTATACTATTATCGGGAAAAGCAAATTCAGGTAGACTGCAAAACTATTCAATCATCACCTTTTCCGTATGGCACTCTGTTCCCCTCTCCTTTGGGGAGGGGTTAGGGGTGGGGCTACACACCTCCACCAAAAACAATCCCTTGCCGAAACCAGAAACATCCACCTCGATTCTTTTCTCAAACTTTTTCTCCGCCACTTTTTGCCCGAGCGGGTTTGTAATACGCGCAATAAAGTTTTTGTTTTCTAATGTTTCAATAGTGAATTTTCCGTTTGATGGATTAGGATAAACAGAAATTAAATTTTCTAAATCGGTTTCTTTTACACCCGCACCAGAACATGTATCACAATATTCCCAGAAGTCCATATCGTCATTTCCGTTGCCATTCCCTCCTGTTCCTATATATCCTTTTGTAGCCATAGCAAAACCAATAGCACCTCCTCTTGTTATCCCTCCAAAGTTTGTTTTCTGCAACCAGATATTTGTTGTTTGGTTCCATTCCCAAAAATCATTCGACAAATTATAAGAAGCCCAAGTAGTATCATATCCCGTTCCAAGATATCCTTTTGTGCCGATTGAAAAACCAACTGCATAATCTCTTGTTGACCCTCCAAAGTTTGTTTTCTGCAACCAAATATTTGTTGCCTGATCCCATTCCCAAAAATCATTTGTCATTCCATTAGCATCCACTCCCGTTCCAATATATCCTTTTGTGCCGATTGAAAAGCCAACAGCACCTGCTCTTGCTGTTCCGCCAAAACTTATTTTTTGTGTCCATGTGTTTGTGATTTGATCCCACTCCCAAAAATCTTTGGTCAAACCACTAGCATTTGTTCCTGTTCCAATGTAGCCTTTAGTTCCGATTGAAAAGCCAACTGCACCTGATCTTGCCGTTCCTCCAAAGTTTGCTTTCTGAGTCCAAACGCCCTGGGATAACAAGTAAGAAGTAATAATGCAGAAGGCAAATGGGATGAGTAAAAGTTTTTTCATCGTACACTAAAGGTAATGAGTAAATGTTATCTGCGCAACCACAAATTAGTAAGTGGTATGATTTTTTTAGTAAGTGGTTGTTAAATGCCATTATCAATCCAAAACAATCTTCTCAGTATAACAAATCTTCCCATCCTTATCACATACCTGAACCTGATAAATACCCTTTGAAAAATCAGAAGTGGAGATTTTTGTTTGTTTTACAAATTTTTGCTCTACAATTTTTACTCCAACTGAATTATATATTCTTGTAATGTAATTTTTAGTTTCTTTTCCTTCTGCCTCAATATTTATTTCTCCTTTTGCAGGGTTTGGATAAACCTTAAACTTCAAACTTTTTGTTTGCAAATTATTTACTCCAATCGTTACAGTAATAGGCGTACCCGGGCAACTATCCCCATAGCAGGCAATGCAGTTTACAACCGTGGTATCTATCTTATCAAAAGATCCTCCAACATATAAGTTGCCATTATACACCTCCATTGCAGTTATAGTTTCTCTTGGTCCATATATTATTTGCCAATTAATTCCATCAAAACATAATAACGCTGTGTCCGATGGAAAAGCAGTTACTGACGCATATAGTTTTCCCTTGAACATTTTTAAAGCATGAACATTTGCAAGAGACCATGCGGGTAAAGGCGGAAGCGCTGACCACTGAATACCATCCCATTTTGCAACCTGTTTTGCAGGAATTCCTCCAGCCATAGTGAAAATTCCACCTGCATATAGTACATCATTCACTGTATCTATGGTTAATGAACTTATCTGATTATTCACACCGTTGCTTCCTAAGGAATCCCATTTAACGCCATCCCAGCGGGCAATATAATTAGCAGACATCCAATTGCCGCCTCCCAGCCCTGCCTGCGTGAATGAACCTGCAACAATCAAATCGCCTTTATATACAGTCATCGCCAAGACCCCAAATCCTCCTATTCCACCAAGCATATTATCCCATGTGCTTCCATTGTACCTTGCCATATTCATATAGCTGCCGCTGAAAAGTGATCCACCCATGTATAAATCATTTTTGAAATTTATTGCATATATAATGCCCATATCAGGCGATGATCCCCACATAGCAGTATCTACAGGACCCCAATAAGACCCATTCCATTTTGCGAGGCCTGCAGAACTGGAATCGGGTGGCCAATTGTTGCAGGTTGGCGGCTGAAGATAATATGCAAAACTTCCTCCTGCATAAATTTCTCCGTTGTAAGATTCTATGCTTAGTACTTCTCCCAGTCCGCACCCCACAGAATCCCAAACCTCTGTGGATGAATTATATTTTGCAATGCCATTGCCTTTTGCGCCATACTGGGTTGCAAATCCTCCGCCAACATATAAATCCCCGTTGATTTCTTTCAAACACTCAACACTCACCCCTGCATACGCCACACCGGTGCCAAGTTTGTGCCATTGCTGGGCAAAGAGCCCATCCCCGCCCTTCCCCAAGGGAAGGGAGAAGATAACAACTACAGCAATGAATATTTTTTTCATTCGACTATTTATTTTATGATTATCATTTTCCTGCTTCCGAATGTTTGTCCGTTGCTTTCTAATTTGTAAAGATACACTCCATTTTCCATATCTCCCGAAGAAATCGTCAACTTGTTGTTTATGCTGCTCACTTCGTAAGCGCTGATGAGTTTGCCTGTTATATCATATATATTGATGAATGCTTTTTCAATTCCATCTGGCAATGTATAAGGAATGGTGGTTGTGTTGTTGAAAGGGTTGGGGATGTTGTCGCCAAGAAAACCAAGCCCATCCCCAGCCCTTCCCGAAGGGAAGGGGGTTGGAGTATCTTGCTGCATACGCGCTGAAACAGTGGTCAGAGGGTCGGGGCAATGTTCGTTGAAAACCAAATACAGCAGGTTGCAGGCATTCGCCTGTGCAAGGGAAGAGGGCATGGCGGCAATACTGCGGACTAATTGCTCTTGAGAGGAATCCATTTCAAACACGCTGTTGCCTTGCAATCCGAGATTTAAAATCATTCCCTGCAAATCAAGAAATGCCTGATCTTCCGCATTGCTTGCAATTATGCCTGATAATTTTGTTTGCGCTGCATTTAAGTTTTCAAAAGCAATGTAAGTTCCAAGCAATGCCTGGTCTGCAGCCACAGTATTTTCCTGTTCCAATAAATTTATTGCCTGCGCTGAATCATTGTCAACCAAAACAGAAAGCACGCTGTTTATTACGCTCTGCCTTTCCACCTTCAAGGTGCTTATTTCACGGCTTATGTTCGTAAGCGTTCTGTAAGCATTGCTTGACTGCGCGGCTTTTATTTGCGCTGCAATGCCGGGAGGCAGCAAGTTAATTTTTATCTGCAAGGCAGGCAAAACATTATCCGACACAGGCGAGTTAGGAATCATTACATCCTTAAAAATTCCCGGTGGCGTGGAAATGGTTCGGTTAATAAAAGCAAGCAGCGTTTCATCCGACAGGAAGGAATTATCCAAGAGCATGTTTTTCAACTGCCCCGCATCCATGCTGCTGTTTATTGCAGAAATCAATTGCGCAGTTTGACCTTTATCAAGATTGGCAAACACGCTGTCAAACTCAGTTTGCAAAGAGGCAATCTGCTGGTCAATATCCCCAATGCGCTGAGGTGGTGGCGGACAATTAGGAGGAGGTGTCTCACTAAGGCATTGGTCGGTGGGGCAGCATTGCAGGATATGAATACCAGCATTGCAGGTTACGGGTCCTGTTGAAGTGGTCTGCTGGCTTACCACCACATTTCCACTGTTGAACGGTACATATTCAGGATCGCTCTGATGAGAATAATAAGTATAAGCAACAGAATAATTGTTTTTGATTTCTTTGTTGATGTTTACATTAAATGGATAATCAAACCTGTTTCCAGCCGGCAGTTTTCGTGCAGCAGTGGATGTGGCAATATAACTTAAAGGTACAGGCAATCCCTGATTTGCCAAAGGGCTGGTAAAGAAGCCGGAACCGTTATTCCAGTTAATAGAACCCAAAGGATAGTCCACAGGATCAGGATTATTTGTGGTGTTGCACTTTATCTTCAGTGCGCTGTTGTCAAATAAAGTAAAGATGCTGGTTTTATTCCGTTGAAACCAATTGCCGTTTCCAGCTACGTCATTAAAACGCTGTATCACTCCACCGCCCGCAGAAGAATTTAACACCCCAATTCCTAATTGATTTCTGTTGAAATTATTATCTAATATTTTGAAATAAGAAGAGTTATACATAACAATTCCAATAGGATTGTTGGTTTGTGACAGGGCATCAAATAAATTTCCAAAAGTATTTCTGTCTGATATCCTGTCACCCTGCGCAGCGCTCAGATAAATGCCGCAAACAGGATTGGGAGTTACGGCACTGGCAGATTGAGCAACATAATTAACAAAAATATTGCTTTTTATTTTGTTTGCCAAAAACGGAGAAGGGGAAGTGTATACTCCGCTGATGCCGCGGTTCATGTTTCGGAAAGTGTTTCCATCTATGACGCATTTGCCGTTGATGATTTCAATACCTATTTCTGCGCCAATGTCGGCAGGGAAGTTAAAAGTATTGTTTGAAAAAGTCGTTTGTGTCGTCCATCGCGCCTTAAGTATGTAACCGAAGCGATAGGTTCTTCCCTGAGGATTTGCGTAAGCATAATTTGGGTTTGCAAGGTTGGGATACTGATAAGCAATGCCTGTTTTATATCCGGGGTCTTTTAATAATGTACCGGAAAAATCACAACGATTAACCCTGCTCACATTAGAATAGGAGTAAGGCGCAACTCGTATAGTATGAGCGTTATCTATGAATAATATATGATTCCCTGAACTAACTGCATCAAGTATTCCTCCGCTTTTACAAACATCATACTCTCCTCTAATACAAATACTATTAGGTGTGCTCTGGTTGCATTGTGTCGGTAAAAATCTATCGGGGTATTTTCCTACTGTAACTGCATTATGGGCTCGTTCAATTATTGTCGGAGTGTTAGTAACAGTATATGTACGGATAATTAGTTTCCCCTGAAATACTTGATCGGCAGGAGAGTGCGTTTTGTTGGGATTACCCCATACTTCAATCCCCTGCCACATGGTGCCGCAGGTTTGCAAGCCGGTAAATTTTGTTCCGTTAAGTATTAGGGTGCTTCCCGGCTCAACAATCACTTTGCCCCAAGGACCAAACTGGATAATAGAATTATTAAAAGTAACCGTAGAATTATTGGAAATGGTCATTGCATCTTTTACTGAAAAACTTGCCCCAGTATAAGTAATAGTAGAACCTATAGGCGCATTTACATAAGTATAAGGATATGTGAAAGAACAGCAGGTTGAATTATATGCCGGAGAAGTTATAGAAGGTGTAACGGAAATTAAAACGGAATAAGCGCTACAGCACCCGAAAGAATTATACGCATAAAGCAAAACCTGAAATTGCCCTGGAGCAGAATAAACGTGAGTGGGGGAAGTGGCAGCAGAAGATGCTCCATCGCCAAAATCCCAGAGGTAACTGGTTGCATTTATAGATGTGTTAGTAAAAATAAATGGGCTGCCCATGCAATCCTCGTTGGCGGTGAAGGTGAAGGAGGCAACAGGCTGAGGAGCAACAAATACCGTTACCGCGTCAGTTGCAGTGCATCCATTCGCGCCCGTTACAGTTACTGTATAGTTAGTAATTGCCGTAGGGCAAACAGTTATTGAAGGAGTAATTTGTCCGGTTGGAGACCACGAATATGTTCCACCGCCCGTTGCAGTTAATGTAGCGCATGAACTGCTGCAAATAGTTTGGTCAACTCCGGCATTGGCAACGGGGTTTGGATTTACGGTTACCGTTACCGAAGCGATTGCAGTGCATCCGCTTGAATTTGCAACTTGAACAGAATACGAAGTTGTTGAAGAAGGGGAAACAATGATTATAGAAGTTGTTGCTCCGGTATTCCAATAATATACTACTCCCCCGCTTGCCGTAAGCGTTGCGCTTTGTCCTGAACAAATAGTTTGATTGGGTCCGGCATTGGCAATTAACAGAGGTGGCACCGTAACCGTTACCATATCAGTTGCCGAGCAACTTCCGGTTGGGTCAGTAAATGTTAAAGTATAGGTTGTAGTAACAGTTGGACAAGCAACTGGGTTTGTAATATTCGGATTGCTTAACCCTGAAGAAGGCGCCCAAGAATAGTTCCCGCTAAAAACAGAAGCGCAAAAAGGTCCGCCTAACGTAGTGCAATTCCCATTACATGCAAGCGTTACATCTGCACCTGCATTAACAAAGTCATTCATATTATATAAAGCAAAATCATCAAATGCCATTCTCCGTGAAGGAGTTGTTGGAAAAGTAAAAACAATTTTATCCATACTGGATAAATTTGATTGAAAAAGATTGAAACAAATGTAATTCGGTACCCAGGTTCCT